>DATJYL010000068.1 GCA_035499655.1 Pirellulales bacterium | reverse complement strand
AGGCAAAGCACGTTGCGCAATTTCGACGGCCTTCCTGGCCAACGCCACCGGCGACCGCGTCATCGCACGTGTGGTTTCCATGACGCATTGATGTAAACTGTTTTCCCATTGGAATCAATAGGGTTTCAACAAAGCCAGATGAACTCAGATGAATCGGATAGACACAGATAACGAATTCATGCAATGCAAAAGGAGAACGGGCGAATAAGTCAAATCATCTGTGTTCATCCCATTGATCTGCGTTCATTTGTGGTCTCTAGTTGCTCAGTTCTATTGTGCTTTCGATGCTATTTAGCGTTTTTTGAAGAGCGGTCCGGCGTAAATGGCGCTGTCGCCGAGTTCTTCTTCGATCCGCAGCAATTGATTGTACTTGGCCATGCGGTCGGTACGGCTGGCGCTGCCGGTTTTAATTTGCCCGGTGCCCAAGGCAACGGCCAAATCGGCCAGGGTGCTGTCTTCGGTTTCGCCGCTGCGGTGGCTGACAATGCTGGTGTAGCCGTTGCGCGCGGCGAGTTGAATGCACTCGATGGTTTCCGTCAGCGTGCCGATTTGGTTCAACTTGATGAGAATGCTGTTGGCAATGTGCTCGTCGATGCCGCGCTGGAACCGCTTGGTGTTGGTGACGAACAGATCGTCACCGACCAGTTGCACCTTGTCGCCCAAGCGCTGGCTGAGCATTTTCCAGCCTTCCCAATCGTCTTCGGAGAAGGCGTCCTCGATGGAAACAATCGGGTATTTCGCCAGCCAGCCGGCGAGAAAATCGACCATTTCCTGCGAGCTGAGTTCGCGTCCGTCGACGCTATATTTTTTCGTTTTCTCGTCGAACAACTCGTTAGAAGCCACATCGATGGCAATGGCCACTTGCTCGCCCGGCTTGTAACCGGCTTTTTGAATGGCTTCGATAATCAAATCGAGCGCTTCGCCGTTGCTGCGCAAATCGGGAGCGAAGCCCCCTTCGTCGCCGACATTGGTGTTCAGCTTTTTGGCCTTGAGCACGCTTTTCAGGTTGTGAAAAGTTTCCACGCCGGCCCGTAAGGCGTCGCTGAATTTGGTAAAGCCCAGCGGCATGACCATGAATTCCTGCACGTCGACGGCGTTATCGGCATGGGCGCCGCCGTTGACGATGTTCATCATGGGCGCGGGCAACAACCGTGCGCCGGCGCCGCCGAGATATTTGAACAGCGGCAGGCCGCAAAACTCCGCCGCCGCATGGGCCGTGGCCAGAGACACGCCCAGGATGGCATTCGCGCCCAAGTTTTTTTTGTTTTCGGTGCCGTCGAGTTCGATCATGCGGTGGTCAAGGCCGGCCTGATCGAGGGCATCGTAGCCGATCAGTTCGGAAGCGAGTTTTTCGTTCACATTGGCCACGGCCTTTTGGACCGATTTGCCCAGGAATTGCGATTTGTCGCCGTCGCGCAGCTCCCAGGCTTCGTGGACGCCGGTGCTAGCGCCGCTGGGAACCGCGGCGCGGCCAAAGGAACCGTCGGAAAGTTCTACATCAACTTCAATGGTCGGGTTGCCGCGGCTATCGAGAATTTGGCGGCCGTGAATGGAGATAATTTCGCTCATGATCAGCAAGTGAGTGGTGAATTGTGAGGGGTGAGGATTTAGGGTTCAGGTTCAGAGCTTGGGATTCAGGGTTCGGGGTTCAGACCATAAAGCCGCGACCGTTGGTCGCGCTAAAGCGGTTAGCGTCAAACAGCAGCCTGCATTGTGCGAAATCGAACGCCGGTTGACTAGCCGGTGACGGTAAGACTCGGCAAGCCTTGGGGTTGCAACCGCAGCGCGGGAACGTACTATAACAAAGCATGAACCACACTGCACCCGCCGTCGATGTGTCCGCCCGTTTGCAACCGGAACCGTTACCGGAAAATGTTCGCAGCACGCAGCCAGGCGGCGGATTTTGTTACGGTGTCGAACTGGCTTGGGGTCGAGTTCGCCGCTGGTGTTTGCGTACGTTTCGAGCTGGTTATGTGAAGCGGATGGCCGGGTTGCGTGTGGGCGAGCCGACGAATTGTCCGCACGAGATTCTCGATCCTCGCGATCTCAAATTCTGCCGCAATCAGACGGAGTGCCACTGGCGGGTGGAAGACGATCCGTTCGCTTGGCGCGAAAAAATTCCGCTGGCACGCTGGGGTTTGGCCGAAGTGCAAATTATGGGCTGGCCGTTGTTGTCCGTGACGGTGGCGCTGGCGGCGGTGGGGGCGAATACGACGGGGATTGCAAAAACAATTTCGCTGCTGGCGGCTGTGATTGTCGGCGCATTGTTTGTGCTGGTCGTGTCGTTCTTCCGTGATCCGCCGCGGCGGGTTCCGCAAGAACCGGGTTTACTCGTATCGCCGGCTGACGGAAAAGTTGTCGAAGTAGCGCAGCTTGCACACGACGAGTTTGTCGGCGGCCCGGCGGTGCGCATCGCCATTTTTCTCACGCTGTTCAACGTGCATGTGAACCGCATGCCG
>DATJYL010000067.1 GCA_035499655.1 Pirellulales bacterium | reverse complement strand
GTGGTTGCCTGATGCCCTGGCGGAGAAATACCCCCGTGCGGGAGAGGAATTCGGCTGGCAATGGGTATTTCCGGCGCGAGGGCTATCGACCGATCCGCGCAGCGGAGTAATTCGGCGGCATCATCAACACGAAGTGGGGGTGCAACGTGCCACCAAGACAGCGGCGCGGCTGGCGCAGATCGACAAGCCAGCCACACCCCACACACTTCGCCACTGCTTTGCGACTCATTTGTTGGAGGGCGGCGCCGACATCCGGACCGTCCAGGAATTATTGGGCCATGCTGATGTGAGCACCACGATGATTTATACTCATGTATTGAACCGGCCGGGCGTGGGTGTACGCAGTCCGCTGGATATGCTATGACTCAGTGCTGGGCATCGTGCTGGGCGCATCCCTAGACCATCTTCTTTCTTAAAAGGCTGTTGCTGAACCGAGGTTTCGGCTCGGCAGGAGCCTCGCCCTCCCAGGTTTTGAATTCGCCTGTAAAAACTGCATGCCTGCCATTCTCATTCAAAACGGTCGGGTGATTGATCCCAGTCAGGGGATCGATCGGGTTACGAATTTGCTGCTGCGCGATGGGAAAGTCGCCGGGTACGATGTACCGCCTAACGGGCAGGACCGGATTATCAACGCCGTGGGCAAAATCGTTTCGCCGGGGCTGATCGACATGCACGTACACTTGCGTGAGCCGGGGCGCGAGGAAGACGAGACCATTGCTACGGGCACGGCGGCGGCGCTGGCCGGGGGGTTCACCTCGATTGCGTGCATGCCCAATACCGATCCGCCCATCGACACGCAGGCCAGTGTGGAATTCATTCAGCAACAGGCGGCCCGGGCCGATAACTGCAACGTGTACGTGGTGGCCTGCGTCAGTAAAAACCGGGAAGGGAAGGAACTGGCGGAACTCGGCCAACTGGTGCAGGCCGGAGCGGTCGGATTCAGCGACGATGGCGCTCCAGTACACGATGCGGAGCTGATGCGCCGCGCCTTCGAATACTGCCTGATGTTCGACAAGCCGATTTTGAACCATGCTGAAGTGCGCGAACTGACCCGCGGCGGAGTGATGCACGAAGGATTAGCGTCCTTGCAGTTAGGTCTGCCCGGCATGCCCGGCGCGGCAGAAGACGCCATGGTAGCCCGCGATATTGTATTGGCGGAAGCCACCGGCGGGCGAATTCACGTGATGCACGTATCCAGCGGGGGCAGTGTGGAAATCATTCGCCGGGCCAAGCTGCGCGAGGTTCGCGTCACCACCGAAATTTGCCCGCACCATTTTACATTGACCGACGAGTGCCTGCGGAGTTTCGACAGCAATTTCAAAATGAGCCCGCCGCTGCGCAGCCTGCGCGATGTGGAAAAGTGCCTGGCCGGGCTGGCCGACGGTACGATTGACGTCATTTGCACCGATCACGCGCCCCACGCCCCGGAGAAAAAAATGCGGGAGCTGGATCAGGCACCGTTCGGCATTCTGGGCCTGGAAACGTGCCTGGGCTTGGTGATTACCAAACTGATCGAGCCGGGCGTGCTCGATTGGCCCACGGCCCTGGCGAAAATGACGATCAATCCGGCCGACGTGCTCGGCATTCCCAAAGGGACGCTGGCCGTGGGGGCGGACGCCGACGTGACGATTATTGATCCGGCGGCGCGGTGGACCGTCGATCCACACCGCTTCCAATCCAAGAGCGTGAACACGCCGTTCACCGGCTGGCAGTTGCACGGACGGGCGGACACCGTAATTGTCGGCGGCCACGTGAAGTTTGAAGCGACCGGGAAATGACCAATGTCCAAGCACCAATGACCAATAGGTGCCGTGTGGTTGACCGCCTTCGTTCGTCATTGGGATTTGGTCATTGGTCATTTATTCACCACCATGTCTTTACTCATCGACGGGTACAATTTGCTCAACTCCACCGGGATTCCTTCGCGGGGAAAGGGGCCGGGAAACTTGGAGCGGGCCAGGCAGGCCCTACTTAATACGCTTGTCGAATCACTGCCCGAGGATGAAGTGGCGCGGACTATTGTGGTGTTCGATGCTTCCGAATCGCCGTGGGGAGTGGCGCGCGAGACGAATCATCGTGGCATTCGGGTCATGTTCGCAGCGAAAGAGGACGATGCGGACAGCGTGATCGAACGGCTGATTTCCGCGGACAGCGCCCCCAAGCGGCTGACCGTGGTTTCCAGCGATCACCGCTTGCAAAAGGCGGCCCATCGGCGGCGTGCGGCAGCGGTGGATAGCGACGTGTGGTTTACCCAACTGCTGCGCGACCGTGCCGCGCGATTGAACTTGCAAAGACCCGACGCCCATCCGACGGTTGACGTTCCCAAACCGGACGGGCCGCTTTCGCCCGGCGAGGTGGAGCATTGGCTGCGTCAGTTCGGGTTGGACCAATAGCTGGAGGGGGGCTAATTCAAGCGGACGTCGCCAAGCGGTATTGATTTCGCCAACTGGCCAAGTACTCGTTGATCGGTTGCCAAACCTGCGCGGGTTGAAAATGTTGGCGGGCGTAGTTGATTGCGGCGGCTTCAAGTTGTTGCCGTTGTCGTGAATCAGTCAGCAGTTGCACGACGGGGGTGATAAAATCCGCCGGTTCCTGGGCTACCAGAAACGCACTTCCGGCGCCCGGTTCCAGACCTTGTGCCGCGATCGGGCTGGCCACCACCGCTTTGCCGTGCGACAAGGCCTCGACCATCTTGATTTTCAGGCCGCTGCCGGTCCACACCGGGCAGACCATGACCGCCGGACCGCAGTACATATCTTCCATCCGCGGGACAACACCGCGCAGCACGATCCGGCGATCTTGGTCGGCAGCTTGCCTGACTTTCGCACGTTCGCAAATTCCGCCCACGATTTGAAATTTGGAAAAGGGACACCGGGAACGAACTTCCGGCCAGGCATGCTTTAGAAAGCTCATTAAATTGACTTCGTTCATGAAATACGCGCTGCCCACGAAACCAATGTCGGAACCGTAACAGGGCTGCGGAGCAACTTCCACAACATGCCCCATCCTGATGACGGTGCGGTCGGGAAACATGGCTTGGAATATCTCCCGTTCCTGATCTTGGATGGCCACAATGACGTCGAAGGAATCCAACATTTGCCGTTCTGTTTCCCAAGTCAGACGGTCTTCCGTCGGCAAACCGGCGGCCCGCAAGGTGGCGTCGCGCAGATGCAATACGTCGTGCGTATCAACCAGCCGCAGCACGTGGGGATTTTTTTCCGGCGGGGGCGCCGCGGCAGAGATAAAGCTGTGATTGATCCACAACATATTGGAGCCGGTGCGGCGCAACAAATCGGAAATCTGCTCCGGCACATCTCCGCTTCGCCGGCGGCGATCGGAAAGAAATCTGGAAAACCGCGATTTGCGCGGACGAGTGAGCCGTTCCCACTTGAGCGACGTCACGGATGTGGAGCGGTTTCCCGCCATGTGGACTTGATGAAACGACGCCACCTGGGAACGAAGCTTATCCAGCGGCAAGCGTTCGAAAAGTTTGCGTGTCAGATGGGCAAAATGGACGTCGATGCCGGACACGCGAAACCAACGCAACACTTGCGCAACCCGGGCATCGCTGCCGAATACCCGTTCGCCCGGGTAATAGTACGAGACGAACAACACGGCATCCATAAAAGAAATGGTCGAATCGGAAGGAAGAAAGCGCCCCTGACAATAACTTCCGTGGCACTGACCGGGGTTGATCCACAACGAAGCGGCCCTATTTCTAGCCATCGCGGCTTCCCGGCTCAAGCTCAAGCCGAGAAGCGGCAAACTTCTCATCCCGAGAATCGCGGTAAACGCATGATAGCTGTGCCAGCAGCGGAGTTTTTGCATCGGGCGGCAGACCGTGCGATGCGAATTCCGATCGCTGGGTTGTTTACTTCACTTCGCCGCAATCGGCAACCACAATTTTAGCGCTGGTGTGGCCTTCCGGCGCGGAACCGTACGATTCGATTTTTTTCACCACGTCCATGCCGTCGACCACTTTGCCGAATACGACGTGGCGACCGTCGAGGTAATCGTTTTTCACCGTCGAGATGAAAAACTGCGAGCCGTTGGTGTTGGGACCGGCGTTGGCCATGCTCACGTCGCCCGGGCCGGTATGGTGGAGGGTAAAGTTTTCATCGTCGAACTTTTCGCCGTAGATCGATTTACCACCATAGCCATCGCCGCTGGTGATGTCTCCGCCCTGGCACATGAAACCGGGAATGACGCGGTGGAACGGGCTGCCCTTGTAGCCAAAGCCTTTTTCGCCGGTGCACAGTTCGCGGAAATTTTCGGCGGTTTTGGGGACCACGTCGGAACGCAGCTCGATGACGATGCGTCCCAGTTTTTTGCCATCGGCCGTGATGTCCAGGTAAACTTTCGGCAGCTTTTTGTCCTCGGATTTCTTGTCGTCGGCTGCCCGCAGCAGCGATGTGCAAGCCAAGCCCAAAACCGAACAGGCGATGAAGGTTTTGCGCGAAATCATGATCTTCTCCGTAATGTGAGTGTGGTGAAGCGAACGGTTCCAACTGTCTTCGTTCGTCTTCCGCAAAAGTTCGCTGCATTTTATCGAATGAATTGTGGCAAACAAGCAGGGGCATCAAGCGGCGGAGACTCGATTCAATTCTCCAATAGCCACTGCTAGCTGTGCATTTTGGAAATGAGTGTGTCGGCCTTGACTTCAATGCCGTGCAAGCGCGAGCGCAGTGCGCCCGGATGCGGGGCGAATTGTTCGGCGGTGTGGGCGTCGAGCCAATCTTCCTGTACCAAGCGGTACAGGCTGCCGTTGAAATCGTGCATGCCTTCTTCGCCGGAGCTGGTCAAAATGGCGGGGAGTTCCTCATCATGCCCATCGCGAATGCGCTCCGCCACGGTGCTGTTGTTCAGCAGCACTTCGGTCGCCGGCACGCGCAGCACGCCGGGTTTGATCGAGGGAACTAACCGCTGGGCGGCCACCGCCCGCAGGCTGGCGGCCAGGCTGGTGCGAATGAAGTGATGATCTTTGGCGTCGAAAAACTCCAGCATGCGGGCGAAAGCCTGCATGGTGTCGGCGCTGTGCAGCGTGACAAACACCAGGTGGCCGGTTTCGGCCGCCTGAATGCCGGCCAAAATGGTTTCTCGATCGCGCAGCTCGCCGATCATCATCACGTCGGGGTCTTGACGCACGGCGCTGCGCAGGGCCGTGGGAAAATCGGGCACGTCGATGCCGATTTCGCGCTGGCTGAAATACGATTGCTTCGGGCGAAACGCATATTCCACCGGGTCTTCAATCGTTAGGATGTTGCACTGCCGATGCTGGTTGATGTGTTCCAACATGGCGGCCAGCGTTGACGATTTACCGCTGCCGGTGACGCCGCAAATAATGATCAGACCGTCGTGCGCATCAGTCGTGAACTGTTCGTACACTTTCGGCAAACGCAGTTCCTCAAAACTGGGCACTTGCGGATTCACACGGCGAATGGCCGCATGCAGCGCGCCGCCGGAGTGAAACACGCTGCAGCGGAATCGCTCGCCGGCTTCCAAGTGGAAAGAAAAATCGACTCCGCCCGCCGTTTCGACTCGGCTGCGCAGTTTTTCCGGCACCAGCGGCCACAGCAACTGCTGCGTATCGTCGGGCGTGAGGACGGCGGCATCGACGTGCAACAGCTTGGATGCGATGCGAAAAATGGGCGCCGATCCAACCTTGATGTGCAGGTCGGAAGCTTGCGATTCCTTCATCTTCTGCAGCAACCGCTGAATTGTGAGTGCCGTGGGCATGGAAATGGCTTCTATGCAAACGAGGAACCGTGAACACGAGGCATCCCCGGGCATTACTTTACCATAACCAGCGGCTCGCTTCACGGTGCCGATGCCGTCTGCGCCGCAAGCGGAAGTTCGTAACAGGCCATTTCGTCGCCGTTCCGGACGAAAAGTTTCCCCTCAGCAATGGTGGGATGATTCCACGTTTTCCCTTCGATCGCCTGGAACCGGGCCACCTCGTCCAGTTTATCACGATTGGGCGAAACCAAAATGACCTCGCCCGTTTCGGACGTCACCACCAGCAGCGGTTGATCGGGCAGCAACAACACCTGGCCGGAGCCGTAACGGCCTCCCTTCCAATGCCGCTTGCCAGTCTCCAAATCGACGCAGCAAAACACGTTGTCATCAAAGCCGTAAATGCAACCGTCGTACACGACGTAATCGTTCAGCGTCAGTTTCAGCGCCTTCGAATCCCACCGCTGCGCCGGCGACCAGTGATCGCCATCTTGCGTGAGCTTGACAAGTTGGATGCCGTTTTCCGATTGCAGCAGCAACTGATTGCCGCCGACTTCTTGCGGCTGCTTAATCGGCACAAATGCAGCGGAGGCAGACGGCCGCTGCCACAACAGTTTGCCCGTCGCAGGGTCCAGGGCGATCAATCCGGCGCTCGAATGCATCAGCAATTGCGTTTGTCCGCCGATCGACGCCAATTGCGGCGAGCTGTAGCCGTCTTTTCCGGCCGCGTAGGTCCAGGCCCGCTCGCCATTGCTAGCGCGATAAGCCAACAACCCTTTGCCATGGTCGCCGCCGGCAAACACAATCACCAAATCGTCGA
>DATJYL010000066.1 GCA_035499655.1 Pirellulales bacterium | reverse complement strand
GGTCTTGGTTTCATAGACCGGCTTGCAGACCGTGTAGCAGATTTCACGCGTCTTGGTTTCGTAGACCGGCTTGCAGACCGTGTACGTGCAGGTTTTGGTTTCGTAAACCGGCTTGCAAACGGTGTAGCAGATGTCGCGAGTTTTGGTTTCGTAAACCGGCTTGCAGACGGTGTAGCAGATTTCACGCGTCTTGGTTTCGTAGACGGGCTTGCAGACGGTGTAGCAAATGTCGCGAGTCTTGGTTTCGTAGACCGGCTTGCAGACCGTATACGTGCAGGTCTTGGTTTCGTAAACCGGTTTGCAAACGGTGTAGCAGATGTCGCGCGTCTTGGTTTCGTAGACGGGTTTGCAAACGGTGTAGCAAATCTCACGCGTCTTGGTTTCGTAGACGGGCTTGCAGACCGTATAGGAGCAGGTCTTGGTTTCGTAGACCGGTTTGCAGACCGTGTAGCAGATGTCGCGAGTCTTAGTCTCGTAAACTGGTTTGCAAACGGTGTAGCAAATTTCGCGGGTCTTGGTTTCATAGACCGGCTTGCAAACGGTGTAGCAGATTTCACGCGTCTTGGTCTCATACACGGGCTTGCAGACCGTGTAAGTGCAGGTCTTGGTTTCGTAAACCGGCTTGCAGACGGTGTAGCAGATGTCGCGAGTCTTAGTCTCGTACACCGGCTTGCAGACCGTATAGCAGATTTCGCGGGTCTTGGTTTCATACACCGGCTTGCAAACGGTGTAGCAGATGTCGCGGGTCTTAGTTTCGTAAACCGGCTTGCAGACCGTGTAGGTGCAAGTCTTGGTTTCATACACCGGTTTGCAGACGGTGTAGCAGATGTCGCGCGTCTTAGTCTCGTAAACTGGCTTGCACACGGTGTAGTTGCAAGTCTTGGTTTCGTAGACCGGTTTGCAGACGGTGTAGCAGATGTCGCGGGTCTTGGTTTCGTAGACCGGCTTGCAGACGGTGTAGCAGATGTCACGCGTCTTGGTTTCGTAGACCGGCTTGCAGACGGTGTAGCAGATTTCCTTAGTCTTGGTCTCCCAGACGGGCTTGCAGCAGGTGTAGCAGATGTTTTTGGAGCAAGTTTCGTAAACCGGCTTGCAGCAGGTGTAAGTGCAGGTGCGGGTCTTGGTCTCCCAGACCGGCTTGCAGACCGTGTATTCGCACTCGCGGCAGGCGGTTTCGGCGACGTACTTCACGCAGTCGATAGTTTTGGTTTCCGTGACCGGCTCGCAAACCGTTTTGTAGCAGGTGTAGTTCTGCTGTTCGTAGACGACCTCTTTGCAGGTCTTCATTACCGTGTAACAGTTTTGTCGCGCGCCGGCATAGCTCACGGAATCACAACTGCAGGAACACAGCTTGAAGCTGCCTGCCCCACAGTATCCGGCTTGGGCGAGTTGAGCTGTGGCGACGGTGAGCACCACCGTGGTCAGCATTACACCCAAAAACCTGTTCATCGCTTTACTCCCTTGGTAAGTCGCCTTGAGCGGTATGTTGTCTGGTCGAGACGGAGAGCGCCCGTCAACGGTTTTCATCGGACGATACAATCGTGCCGCATTAGCTATCCATCCCATATTTCGTAGATGACGAAAAAAGGATTGTGTTCGCAAACGACGCAGAGTTACGTCCTAATGCCTTATTAGCTCGAAATATCGTCAATCTAAATGGATTACGATGAGCTAGCTGGCCGCAAGTCCTGGCCAATTTGAGGAAATAGTGTAGGTTCATGGCGACTTCATGGGTTGTGCTAGCAACGTCCCGTTGTGCCCAATTGAACGGCTTTTCCAACTGTAAGGGCTAAATATCTTTCGGGGCTAATGGAGTTACGTGCCAGCCGACCAGGAGAGAGTTTCTGATGTCGGGAGCGGACCAATTCCAAACGCGCGACATGCCTTTGGTCGTTTTTTAGGCCCGGAGAGGGGTGTTTGCAGACACCGCAAATCAATCGGGCCGCAAAATGGCCGCCCAGCCTCAGACTTGCCGTCGCGAAACCGCTGAATTACAGTAATCCCGCTGCCTCCGGCGGCAATTTCCGTTCTTAATGACGTACCGCCCGCATGATGAGCCAGCCCAAATCTAAAACCTTGTCAGATTCGGAGGGTCCCGTTCCCAAGGCGGTTGTGAACCGGCTGAGCCTGTATCTGCGCGAACTGCACAGGCTATTGCGCGATGGACATCAAACCACCAGCTCCAGCCATTTGGGAAACTTGCTGGGCTTTACCGACGCCCAAGTGCGGAAAGATTTGGCGTATTTTGGGCATTTCGGCTATCCGGGCATCGGTTACCGCTGCCAGGAATTGATCGATGCCGTTCGCCGCATCTTGGGGACCGACCGCATTTGGCCCGTGGCGATGGTGGGGGTCGGCAACCTGGGCCGGGCGCTGTTGGGCTACAAAGGATTTGGCCTGCAGAATTTTCGAATCGTGGCGGCATTTGACGTCGATCCGGGCCGCGTGGGCGAATCGATTGAAGGCGTGCCCATTTACCATCTCGACAAACTCACCGAAGTGGTTCGTCAGCAAAGGATCAAGCTGGGGATGGTTGTGGTCCCAGCCACCGCCGCCCAAGGCGTGGCCGACAAGCTCGTGGCCGCCGGCGTGGAGGGAGTGGTGAACTTTGCCCCGGTCACACTGGTGTTGCCGGAGACCGTCAGCCTGGTAGGGGTCGATTTGGCGATGGAGCTGGAGCAGCTTTCGTTCGCCGTCGTCAACCGCGGCGAAACGGGCTCTGCCGACGAGTAATTGCTGTGGGACTCCGGAGATCGCCGCATTTCTCAGAAGCGCGAAGCCTTATCTGGCTGCTTCTGCCGCGAACCTGACCCGTGGGCAGTGCGCCTTGTCCATGAAGCGGCACAACGGTTAAACTTGTCGGCGAGCGGCTGGCCCCTCACCCCAACCCTCTCCCAAAGGGAGAGGGAGAAACAAAGGGGCAACGCGAAACTACCGGGTGGTGTAACGGTAACACTAGGGACTTTGGCTCCCTCATTCAAGGTTCGAATCCTTGCCCGGTAGCTGGATAGCTTAGCGGCACGACTACCGTCCTGCGCTCGATTGCCGCCCGGGCGATCGTGCTCGGTTGCTTATGCACAGTCAAGTTCAACATTCGAAGAATTCGTTTCTAGCCCAGGTAGCGCTATTTGCACTGTTTTGCGTGGCGGTTGTGCTGGGCATTTTATTGCTCCCGCTGGCGGCGATTGTTCTGTTGGTTGCCTGGATTCAGCGCAAGCGCCATCCAGACGGTGCAGAGCGTTCCACCGGCAAGGTGAAGGCGGTCGCGGAGATGGTGTGGCTATTGGCCGTGATGGGGGCCGGCATGGTCCTTAATATCGTGGTGCTGCCGATCGGTTTGTTTTGGTACTGGATCAGAGGAAAGCCACTGCCTCCGCCGCCGGAAATTGGACCGCGCGATTGAACTTGCCGGACGGGTTTATCGTTGCTGTGCAGCAGCAATCGAAATCGTTTCTGCCATTTGCTGGTCGCGCCACACGAGGGTTGCAAACGCGCTAATTTCGTCGAGCCATCTTGAATGTTCGGTGCCCAGCGCCTCCTGCAGTTCCGCCGGCAGGACAACAATCAGCCGCTTGGCGCCTTTCATGCGGCCCGGCTGCACGCTGTAAAAGCGGTCGAGATAAGTCGGCTGCTTGAGGGCGGCGCGGAGAATGGCGTCGCAGCAGCAGGTCGTCAATGTCTCCGGCAATTCGGCCAGATCGCCCGTTGGCTCCAGCACAATCTGCAGAGTGGTGAAGGGGTTGTCGGACAAGATTTGTTGGACGATTTGGGCCGCGCGCTGGCGCTGAGCGTGGAAATCAGCGGATTGCAGCCACAGTGTGAAGACTTGAGTGCGGAGGTGTGGGTGTGAGCAGGTGTAGGGGTGATCGGGTGATGAGGTGTGTTCGTCGAGATTTGTGTGGCAAAAATCGATTTTGCCGAACGCTGCGCGACCAACGGTCGCGGCTTTATGAAGTGCCGGCTCCGGCAGCGGGTCGAATTCGGTTTCGAACGCATCTTCGGCTTCGGCCATCAGGTCGTACATCTGTTGGGTCGAAAGCGTAGGTGTTTGCAGCACGTAATACGGCGGGCGATTTTGGTAAATCAAACCCAGGGCCTCGGCTTCTTGGCGGAACGATGTGCCGGGGAGAACCGCCAGGTTGAACACCTGCACCTGGCTGTACAGGCCGGTGGTGCGAATGTACTCGATGCCGCGGCGGACCGAGTCGACCGTGTCGCCGGGCAGGCCGATGATTAAATCGACCTTCACTTTAATGCCCAGGTCGAGCATCGCCCGGGCCCCGCGTTCGAACGACCGCAAATTGTTGTGGCGGTCCATCAACTCCATCGCCAACGGGTCGATCGATTGCAGACCGATTTCCACTTCGGTAAAGCCGGCTTCGTGCAGCAGTGCCGCAACTTGCGGCGTGATACCTTCCGCCCGCAGCTCGCCGAAATAGGTGAATCCCCGCCCCGGATTGCAGCGAGCCAATAGCCGCAAGAAGTCGGGAAAGTTGCGGCGCTGGTTGAGCGTGGGGTCAAGCAGCACCACTTCCTTCGCGCCGCGCCGCCGGGCGTGCTCCAAGTTGGCGACGATTTTCTCCTTAGACACAAAATACAGATCGTCGTAGCTTTTCGGGTAGTAACAGAACTTGCATTTGAAGATGCAGCCGCGGATGGTTTCCAGCAGCAGCATTCGCTCGTCGGCGGCATCGAGAATGCCGGCCAGGTACGGCGAGGAAATATTGTTCAGATGCGGCAGCGGCGGGCGGGGAAGAAACGGAAATGGGGAATGCGGAGTGGGGAATGGGGAATGAGGATGATTACCATTTTTCGCCGCCGCGCCTGCCCCTTGCTTGCGGTTTAGCACGCTCGTGCAAATCAATCCCGGAATTGTTTTTGCTGGTTCATCATGCTCGACCAGCGCCGCCAGCAAATCGGCAAAGGTTTGCTCCCCTTCGCCAATGGCTGCGTAATCGACGGCCGGATGCTGGATCACCCACGCATTATCGAGCGTGACTTCGGGCCCGCCGATCAGAATTTGCACGCTGGGCTCGCGCTGTTTGATTTGCTGGGCGATCCACAGCGTCCGTTCGATGTTCCACAGATAACACGTAAAGCCCACCATCCATGGTCGTCGGGCGAGAATGGCTTCGACCAGGGCTTGATCGCCCAGCGCGTTCGCTTCGATCGTGGGAAGCAAATCGATGTCATAATGCGCTTCCAATCCACACTGCCGGGCGAACATTTTCATGTAACCGGCCGCCAGCGGCACGTTGCCGCGGATCGGCTCCGGGCCGACGGGCGGAATCGGTAGCTGCACGAGGATGATTGTGCGCTTGGTCATTTCGAAGCCGCCGCTTTCTTTTTCAGTTGCCGCCAGAAGTCGGCCAGGTCGCGCGGTAGCGGCGCTTGGAATCGCAGGTTTTTGCCCGTGACCGGATGAACGAAGCCGAGTTCAGCGGCGTGGAGGGCCAAGCGCGGGGCGCCGCTTGAATCTTCGTCAGGCTTGCCGAATTTGGATTGACGATACACTTTTTCGCCGCAGACCGGATGGCCGCGCTCCGACAAATGGATGCGAATTTGATGCGTTCGGCCGGTCTCCAGGCGGCATTGAATGAGCGTGTAGCCGGCGGCTGTTTCCAGGGGTTGAACGTGCGTCGTGGCGAATTTGCCGACATCGGGCAGCGTGGTGCTGCCGCGGCGGCCATCGCCTCGGTCGCGCACCAGATGGCTGCTGATGGTTTGGGCTTTCACCTCGCCTTCGACAATGGCCAGATAGCGCCGCTGTGTGGTGTGCTGCCGAAACTGCTGGGCTAGAATTCGCTCAGCCGCATGTGTGCGAGCGAAAACGACCAGTCCGCTGGTGTCGCGGTCGATGCGATGCACGGCCCGAACCGGCGGCGGCACGCCACGTTTGCCGCGCCGGCCTTCAATTTGCGTAATGATGTGCGGCAGCAGCTCGTCCAGCGTGGGCTGAATTTGCCGCCGCCGCTTAGGCCAATTCGTTTCTTCACGGTGGCGATTCGTCGTCATGCCGGACGGTTTTTCCACGACCACAACGTGGGCATCGAGATATTGCACTTTTACGTCGTGTTCTTGCGGCGGAGCAACAGCCGGTTGCGAAAGTAGTTTGACGACGTCTTCCGATTTCAGCCGCCGGCCGGCATCGACACACACGTTTCCGCTAACCATGATTCGGCGTGATTCGATCAGCTTGCGCACCTGCGACCAGGAACAATCGGGCAACCAGTGGCGCAAAGCCGCCGCCAGAGTTTGGTTTTCCAATTCCGGAGTCAGACGAAACAGTTGCGGGACAGATTTTGGTTTGATGCGGCCCATCGTGAGAGAATGCGACCTCGGCAAACGGGTGCCCATCGGCGACAAGAACTCATTATTCTAGCCGCTTTTGCGGCGGGCGTAATTCGTCGGGGGGAAATCGCTGTAATTTCGGCGCTGGAAAGTAAACTTCATCGTCCGCACTAAATCCAAACGCGTAAAGAAGTTTCGTTGCCTAGCCCGGTTGACGCAACTTGGTACAATTGATAGCATGAACGGCTTGCCACGCGGAATGTTTCCGCCAAGCGCAACATCGTAGTTTTAACCGCCCGATTAGCCCAACGCCGGCGAGAAAGCCGTTAGCGGTTAGCAATTAGCAACTAGCCGGACAACGAATCCGGTTCCGCTAATTGCTAGTCGCTAATCGCTAATTGCTTTTCCAGAGCCGGTGTGCCAAGTAAGGAGTTTTGTTTGTCCACGGTCACCGCCAAACCTAATATCTCAGCCAAGGAGTTAATAGAAGCCGGGGTTCACTTCGGCCATCGAGCCAGTCGCTGGAATCCCAAAATGCGGCCCTACATTTACGGTCGCCGCAATCTGATTCACATTATCGACGTGAAGGAAACCGTTCGCGGCTTATTGCGGGCGAAAAAATATCTGAAGCAAGTGGCCGCCGGCGGGAGCTTGATTTTATTTGTGGGGACCAAGCGCCAGGCTTCCGAGCCGATCGAACGGGAAGCGGTCCGCTGCAATCAGCCCCGGGTTAGCGACCGTTGGCTGGGGGGCACGCTGACCAACTTTCGCACCATCCGCAATCGGTTGAGCCGGTTGGAAGAGTTGGAGGGACTAATCAAATCGGAGCAATTCGACACGTACTCCAAAAAAATGCAGTCGGCGCTGAAGCGCGAGTTTCGCAAAATGTTCCGCAATTTGAACGGTATGCGAACGATGAATCGCCTGCCGGAATGCCTGGTGGTGATTGACCCTAAGAAAGAACACAACGCCGTGAGCGAGGCCAACAAGCTGGGCATCACGACCGTGGCGCTGATCGATACCGATTGCGACCCGGACAAAATCGATTTGCCCATTCCCGGCAACGACGACAGCATTCGGTCGATTGAAATCGTGCTCCAGCAACTGGCCGACGCCGTGCTGGAAGGAAAAACCAGTGCTGCCACGGCCAAGCAGCAAAAGCAGGAAGGCATGATGGCGGCCGCCAGTGTCGGGGGCGGGGAAGAAGAATAAAATGCCGCTTGACGATTCAGGAGCAATGGAAGGTTTCAATTAGTTTCTGCTAAACCGCTGGCGGTTTAGCAAAAGTTCTGGCCTAGATTCGTCTTTCGCCCCTTGCATCTACGGAGTGCGCAATGCCCGAAGTTTCCGCCGCCGCCGTGAAGGCGCTTCGCGATAAAACCAATTTGCCGATGATGGAGTGCAAACAGGCCCTGGAGTTTTCCGGCGGCGATGAAACGGCCGCCGTCGATTGGTTGCGCAAGCAAGGCAAAAAAACAATGGAATCACGCTCCGGAAGGGAAACTTCCTCCGGACGCATTGCTCAATTTATCGACGCCGGGAAAAAAGTCGGCGCCATGATCGAACTGCGCTGCGAAAGCGCGCCCGTGGCCAATAACGAAGAGTTCTTGGCGCTGGCCAGCGGTTTGGCCCAGCAGTTGGCGTTGGGACCCGGTGCAAAAACACCTGAAGATTTGTGGAAGCAGCCTTCGCCGAACAGGGCCGGCAAAACGCTGGGCGACCAGAAAGATGACCTTTCCAACAAAATCCGCGAAGTATTCAACCTGGCTCGGATTGTGCGGTTCGACGGACTCAGCGGCGGTTACGTGCATCACAACGGGGCCAGCGGCGTGCTGATTGAATTCGAGGGAGGCAACCCGGAAGTCGCCAAAGACATCGCCATGCACACGGCGGCCATGCGTCCGCAGGCCGTGACCAAGGAAGAGCTTGATCCGGCGGTGGTGGCCAAAGAGCGGGAAATCCTTTCGGCTGCGGCTCGGCAGGAAGGCAAGCCGGAAAACATCATCGGCAAAATGGTGGAGGGGCGCTTGCGGAACTTTTACAGCGAACGCGTGCTGCTGGAGCAGCCGTTTGTGAAAGACGAAAAGAAAACTGTCGGCCAACTGGCCAAAGAGGCCAAGCTGACGATCAAGCGTTTAGTGCACTGGGAACTGGGAAAATGATGGGCGAATGACTAAATGCTTGAAGGACTGAATGAATTTGATACCACCGTAGGATTCTAATCGTTTAGGCATTCAGACATTCCGTCTTTCAGACATTTTCAAACTTTGCGGGTCGGCAATGTCGAGCGATTCATCCACTCTCGTTTATCGCCGTGTCGTGCTTAAGCTTTCCGGCGAAACGTTTTGCCACGCCCGCGAACGCGGCATCAGCATGGATGAAGTCATCCATACGGCCCGACAAACGTATCAGGCGGCGCAGCGGGGCGTGGAAATTGCCATTGTGATCGGCGGCGGCAACATTTTGCGCGGTGCACAGTTCACCGCCGCGGCCGGCGAAAGCATTCAGGAAGCCACGGCCCATTACATGGGCATGCTGGCCACGGTCATTAACGGCCTGGCGCTGCAAGACGCGCTGGAAAGTTTAGGGGCCGAAACGCGGCTGCTTTCGGCCGTGCGGATGGATGGCGTGGCGGAGCCGTATATTCGCCGCCGGGCCCGCCGGCATTTGGAAAAAGGCCGCATTGTCATTTTAGCCGCCGGAACGGGCAGCCCATTTGTCACCACCGACACCGCCGCCGCCCAACGAGCCTTGGAATTGGAAGCCGATGTCCTGCTCAAAGCCACGCGGGTCGACGGGGTGTACAGCGACGATCCGGAAAAAAATCCCCACGCGCTGTTGTACCGCGAATTGAGCTTCAGCCAGGTGCGAGATCAAAACTTGCGGGTGATGGATCCCACCGCCATCGCTCAGTGCATGGAACACAATATGCCCATCGTGGTGTTCAATTTCAAGAAGGAAGGCAACATCGAACGGGCGGTGCGCGGTGAACGGGTGGGCACCATCATTTCCAGCCAGCACGGCGAGCAAGCAGTGAAATAAAAGTTTCCATTCGCTTGCGGTTTAGCCCGCGCAGTTTATCGCTAGGAGTTATCGCCTCGGTATGTCTTCGGAAGAAATTCTCTTCGACGTGGAAGAGCGGATGGAAAAAGCCGCCAGCGTCTTCAAGCACGCGCTGACGGGTATTCGCACGGGCCGGGCGAATCCGGGCTTGGTCGATTCGCTCCGGGTGGAAGTGTACGGCGCTCCGGTCATTTTGAAATCGGTGGCGCAAGTGGGCGCCCCGGAACCGACACAAATTGTCATCCGCCCGTTTGATCCGGGCACGATCAAAGACATCGAAAAAGCCATTCGGACCAGCGACCTGGGTTTCAACCCATCGAACGATGGCCGGGTGATTCGCATTGCTGTGCCGCCGCTGTCCACCGACGTGCGCCGCAAACTGGTGAGCCGCATCAAGGAAATGGGGGAAGACGCCCGGGTTTCCATTCGCAATGTCCGGCGCGACGGCAACAAAGCGGCCGATGATGCCGAAAAAGACAGTAGCTTGACCGAAGATGAATGCAAGCAGGCCAAGGAACAAATTCAAGAGTTGACCAAGCAATATGAAAACAAGGTTAACGATTTGGCTAAGGCGAAAGAAGCCGAAGTGATGGAACAATAAATTCTTGCTGACTGCTGCTGGGCCTTTCTGCCTGCTTCTCTTTTGCGTTCGCCGCAATTTCTCTTGCTGCGGCAACCAATGTAGCCTAAAGTTCGCGCCCCTCATTTGGGCAAGCCGCAACTTTTTCAGCCATCACGATGAAATCACGAAAAAAAACCGCCCCGGTAGCTCCGTCGCCGGTTCGGCGATCGGTGGTCAGTACTATCCGCTTGTCACATCGCGGCTGGCTGCCAGGTTTGTTGTTAGTGGCGATGGTGGGATTGGCGTATGCGCCGGCCTTCCGCGGCCGCTACGTGCTTGATGACGACGTCTACGTGACCGGCAATTCGGCCTTGCGCTCCGCCGACGGGCTGCGGCGCATCTGGTTCGAACCTGGCTCTGTACCCGACTATTACACGCTGGTGTATTCCACGTTTTGGGTGGAATATCATTTGTGGGGTCTTGCACCATTGGGTTATCACGCAGTGAATATCGCCCTACATGCCATCAGTGCAGTGCTGTTGTGGCGTCTGCTGGTTCGGTTATGCGTGCCCGGGGCTTGGCTGGCGGCGGCGATTTTTGCCGTGCATCCGGTGTGCGTGGAATCGGTGGCGTGGATTGCGGAGCGGAAAAACACGCTGTCGCTGCTATTCGGGCTGGCTTCGATGTTGTGTTATTTGCGGTTCGAGCCGATTGAAAATTCCCCGTCCCCGGCACGTTCGATGGCTGAGACTCCGTGCAAGTTTCGTTGGCGATACTATGCGGCGGCGCTGGTTCTGTTCGCACTGGCGCTGCTCAGCAAAACGCAGGTGGTGGCATTGCCGGCGGTGCTCTTGGTTTTGTACTGGTGGAAACGGGGCAGTATTGGCTGGCGCACGGTGATACCGCTGACGCCGTTCTTTCTGCTGGGTTTTGCTTTGGCGGCGGTCACGGTCTGGATCGAGACGGTTTACAACGGAGCCAGCGCGGCTGATGGCGCAGCTTCGTTATTGGAGCGCATTCTGATCGCTGGTCGTGCGTTATGGTTCTATCCCAGCAAATTGATTTGGCCGAATCCGCTGACATTTATCAATCCGCGGTGGACCATCGATGCCAACGTGTGGTGGCAGTATTTGTTTCCGCTGGCGGCGGTTACGGTTTTGGCGGTATTCTGGTTGGCGCGGGGAAAAATCGGCCGTGGTCCACTGGCGGCGGCATTGATATTTGCAGGATTGTTGCTGCCGGTGCTCGGATTTTGCAATGTGTGCTATCAGCGGTTTTCCTTCGTGGCGGACCATTTCCAGTATCATGCCGCGGCGGCCCTGATTGCGCTAATTACAGCGACGGGTTGGAAAATTGCCGGGCGGTGGACTGCGATTTGGGCCCGGAAAATGGCCCAGGCCGCCGCAGTGGCAATCGTGGGTGTGTTCATGCTGCTCTCGTGGCAGCAGAGCCGGTTATATGGCAGCGCTGAGGTGCTGTACCGAGACACACTGACGAAAAATCCCGATTGTTGGCTGGCTTATAACAACTTGGGCAACGCGCTCGAGCAAGCGGGGCGTGTCGACGAAGCTATCGCGGAATATCAAGCGGCATTACAGTTGAAGCCGGATTACGCCGAAGCACACGTCAACTTAGGAACTGCGCTGGCCGAAAGCAATCAGACAGAGCTAGCGATCGAGCAGTATCGGCAAGCATTAACGCTCAAGCCGAATTACGCGCAGGCCCACAATCATTTGGGCGTGGCGCTGGCCAAGGCCGGGCAATCGCAGCAGGCGCTGGCCGAATATCAAGAAGCGCTGCGACTGAATCCCAACGATGCGGACGCCCACAATAACTGGGGAACATTGCTGTTGGACACTGGAAAACGGCAAGCGGCCCTTGAGCACTTTCAGGCCGCGCTGCTGATCGATGCCGACGATGCCGCGGCGCACAGCAATTTGGGCAATGCGCTGCAGCAGTTGGGCCGCACGCACGAAGCAATGGAACAATTTGCCGAAGCGCTGCAATTGAATCCCAATTTGGCCGAGGCCCATAACCTCCTGGGGGCGGCATGGGTGAGCACGGGGCACGTTCCGCAGGCGATTCAGCAGTATCAGCTTGCGGTGCAATTGAAACCGAATTATGCGGAAGCCCACTTTAACTTGGGAATTGCCTTGGTCGGCTGTGGCCAGCCTGCAGCAGCGATTGAACACTTTCAGGAAGTGCTTCGGTTAAGTCCGAACGACCTGGTTTGTGCGTTGAACCTGGCGGTGGCGTATGCGCGGACAAATCAACACCAGCAGGCCGTTGCGGCGGCCCACCAAGCCGCAGAGATAGCCCATGCGACGGGGCAAAAAGCGCGTGCCCAGGAAATTCAATCGTGGTTGAGTGCCTATGAAGCTAGCACGGACGGATCGACCGATGTCCGCCCTGCTTCTTACGATGCCCCGGCAGTTCGCTGACGTGGCTTGTTGATTTCGTAGATTGTGCCAACGGGCCAAGTTCTCTTGACCTCCGCATCGCATCGGGCCTATAGTTCTTGCCTCAAAGCAGGCGATGGCGCCCGCCAGAGGGCCCGGAACAGACCTTCTGGCGGGGCTTTTCCATGAAGGAAAGGATGACGATCGCACGCCACGCCCACGACCCAGTTCTCAAACGGTTTATGGAGAAACCGTCATGACTAGCATGGATGCATCCCCCGAGCCGCTCGGCCGGGGAAAGTGGAAACGTCGTTTTTTGCCGCTGGCCGGCGCCATTGGCGTCGTGGCGATTTGCGTGGCGATTCGCGCCATTGGCGGGCGTGAACAGGCCGGCGCGCAAACCCCGGGACGCAGCAGCATCAATTTAGGATCGCGCGCCGCCGATGCCGCATCACCCAGCGGCAACTCCTCGGCACATGGTTCCGCGCCCGCGCCGGGCAATCCGGGGACGGTGCAAAGCAACAATGCCACGTCGTCGCAGCAGCAAACGGTGGCCGTGGTCAACGGCGAGGAAATTCATCGCCAGGAATTGGCTCAGGAATGCCTGGCCCAGTTCGGCAAGGACGTGCTAGAAACGGTGATGAATAAATATCTGATTCTCACCTATTGCGATAAACAAGGAATCAAGGTCACGAAGCAAGATGTCGACGAGGAAATTGCCCGCATGGCCAAGCAGTTTTCCATTCCGGTCGATCAATGGCTGCAAATGCTGAAGCAAGAGCGGGGCATCAACGCGCAGCAATACGCCGACGATATTATTCTGCCGACGCTGGCGCTACGCCGCCTGGCGGCGGAACGCATTCAGCCCACGCCGCAGGAACTCGACGATGCCTACGACGCCGAATTCGGCGTGGCCGTGAAAGCCCGGATCATCGTGCTCGACAATGCCGACAAAGCGCGTGACGTGCAGGCCAAGGCCGCCGCGAACCCCGGCGATTTTGAAATGCTGGCCCGCAAGTACAGCATCGACGGGAACAGCGCCAGCCTGGGCGGATTGATCCAACCGATTCGCCGCCACATTGGCGACCCCAACGTGGAAAAAGCGGCCTTCGGAATGAAGGAGGGAGACATTTCGCCGGTGGTTCCAGTGCATAACCAATTTGTGATCCTCAAATGCGAAGGGCAAACCGAGCCCTCGGGCTTCCAAAAGGAGCAGGTTCGCGGCCGGTTGGAGGAATTTGTGCGCGATCGCAAGCTGCGCACCGTCGCCGCCGAAGTGTTCAAAAAGTTGCAGGACGAATCGCAGGTGGTCAACGTGTACAACGATCCGGTCAAGCGGGCGCAAATGCCCGGCGTGGCCGCCACCATCAACGGCAAAGCGATTACCATCCGCGAGCTGTCCGAGGCGTGCATCGACCGCCACGGCGAGCAAGTTTTGGAAGTCATGATCCATCGCAAACTGCTGGAGCAAGAACTCAAGCGAAAACACATGACGGTCACTCAGCAAGAACTCGACGCGGAAGTTGCCCGGGCGGCCCTGGCGGCCGGCAAATTGAAACGGGACGGCAAACCCGACGTCGACGCCTGGCTGAAAATGATCACCGACGAGGGCATGCCCATGGATAAATACCTGCACGACGCCGTGTGGCCCAGCGCCGCGCTCAAGCTCATCGCCGGCGACGTGCCCGTGACCGATGAAGACATTGAACGGGGTTACAAATCGAATTACGGCTCCAAAGCGCAAGTGCGGGCCATCGTGCTCGACACCCAGCGTCGGGCCCAGGAAGTGTGGCAAAAGGCCCGCGACAATCCATCGGTCGATTTCTTCGGCAAGCTGGCGGAGCAGTATTCCATCGAACCGGCCAGCCGCGCCAACGAAGGCCGCGTGCCTCCCATCCGCCAATTCAGCGGCCAACCGGAACTGGAGAAAGAAGCCTTCAAGTTGAAGCCCGGAGAGATTTCAGGCATCGTTCAAGTGGGCGATAAGTTTGTCATTATGTACATGGAAGGATTCACCAAGTCGGTCCAGGTCAGCAAAGACGAGGTGAAGAATCTGATTTACGAAGACGTGCACGAAAAGAAGATGCGGCTGAAAATGACGGGCGAATTCGATCGTCTTAAGGAGGAAGCCCGCATCGACAATTACCTGGCCGGAACCTCGCAATCGCCGCAGCGGAACGAGGCGAAAGCGGGCGCCCGCGCCCTCTCGTCGACGGGACCAGGTTCCAATGGCCCCATCGATCGCACGATGATCGATTCCGCCACCGTGCCGGCCGCCTACGAAACGACGGGCCTTTTGCCGCGAAACCCGCCGTCCACGCAGACTGCTTCGCCTTCCAGCGCACGGTCGGATTCCGCATCGCAATCTGACGCCGATCAGCCGCGAGCCGGCTCTGCCGTGCAGCGATAATCGGTTTAATCCTCAAGGTCGCGGAAAGTTGCCCGAACCTACGTCGAACGGCGCGTCTCTTTTCGCCGTGCCAATGCGCGGCTATTCTTGAGGTAGGGCTTCTTGGCCAAATATTTGCCAGATCGGGCCCCACAATGAAACTCGCCAGGGGCGCCGCATGATGTCTATGACCAATTCCGAAGATAAACCCGAACCGGTTGACGATCTGCGACCCTTCCAAATTCAACTGGCCGAACGGATGAAGCGCTTGCCCGCTTATTTGTTCGCCCGGCTGAATCAACTGATGTACCAGAAGCGCCGCGCCGGCGACGACGTCATCGACATGGGAATGGGCAATCCCACCGATCCGCCGGCCGATTTGATCATCGACAAGTTGGCCGAAGCGGCCCACGATCCCAAGAACCACGGCTACAGCCCGTCGCTGGGCATCATGCAATTGCGGCGCGAAGTCGCCAGCCGCTACTTAAAAAAGTGGGGCGTGCGGCTGGACCCGGAAAGCGAAGTAATTGTGACCCTGGGTTCCAAGGAGGGCTTCAGCCATTTGTGCCTGGCCCTGATTGGCCCGGGCGATACCGCCATTGTGCCGGCCCCCACGTATCCGGCCCACATGTACGCCGTGTCGCTGGCTTCTGGCAACGCCATTACGCTGGAAGTGGCCGACAGCGAAAAGTTCCTTTCGAACGTGGCCTACATTTGCCAGCACATCGAGCCGCGTCCGAAAATGGTGATTTTGAACTATCCGCACAATCCGTCCACCGTGACGGTCGATCCGCCCTTTTACGTCGAGGCGGTCAAGCTGGCCCGCAAATATGGCTTCATTTTGATCAGCGATTTGGCCTACGCCGACGTGTGCTTCGACGGTTATCAAGCTCCCAGTCTGCTGGCGGTGCCGGGCGCCAAAGACGTGGCCGTGGAATTCACGACCATGAGCAAGGGCTTTAGCATGGCCGGCTGGCGAATCGGATTTTGCGCTGGCAACGCGGAAATTGTGCGGGCCTTGGGCACGATCAAGGCCTATTACGATTACGGCATGTTCCGGCCCATGCAAATTGCCGCCATCATGGCGCTGCGGCATTGCGAATCGGCCGTGGAGGCGCAAGCCAAGGAATATCAACTCCGGCGCGACGTGCTGTGCGACGGGTTGAATCGCATCGGCTGGAATGTGACGCCGCCGCGAGCCAGCATGTTCCTGTGGGCGAAAATTCCGGAGCCCTGGGCGAAAATGGGCTCGCTGGATTTTGCCATGAAGCTGCTGGAAGAAGCCGACGTGGTCGTAAGCCCCGGGGCTGGTTTTGGCCCGGCCGGTGAGGGTTACGTGCGCATGGCGCTCATCGAAAACGAAAACCGCATCCGTCAAGCGGTGCGGAATATCGCGCGCTGCTTGGGTAGCGAGCCGAAAAACAACGGCCCTGCCGCTTCGACCAGAAATGTAGGCCGTCAGACGCCGGCGCAGACGTAACCTACACTTGTGCATGCAGTCGGAACAATTTCAACTTCATGCGCAGATTGAACAGCGGCATTGGTGGTTTGTCGCCCGACGGCGGATTTTGCGCGACGTGATTCGCAAAATTGCACCGCCAGGATCGAGTCCATTGGATGACCGGTGGCGGCTGCATCGCCGGCTGACGATGGGAGAGGCCGTCAAAGCCATCGAATCTCGCCCGATGGTCGTCGACATCGGCTGCGGCACCGGGGCGAATTTGGCGGCTTTGGCCGACGAATATCGCTGCCTGGGAGTCGACACCTCGGCTGAGGCTGTCGAGCTGGCCCGCCAGCGATTTCTGGGCGTCACCTTCGTTTGCGGATTTGCTCCACAGGATGTGAAGCACAGGTTGAACCGAGCGGCGGTCGTAATGTTGACCGACGTGCTGGAACACGTGGCCGACGATCGCGACTTGTTGGCCAGCATTGTCGACGCCTGCCCGCCCGGTGCTCAAATTTTAATTACCGTGCCGGCCGACATGCGGCTGTGGAGCCCGCATGACGAGGCGTTTGGCCATTATCGGCGTTACGACGCACAAAGTTTGGCTGCCGTGTGGACCGGCCTGCCAGTGAATCCGCGATTGTTGTCGCACTTCAATAGCCGGCTATATCCGCTAATTCGCGGAATTCGAGCGATGAACCGTTGGCGCGGCCGAACTTCGGGCGCCGCGAATACCGATTTTACGTTGCCCGCGCCGCCCATCAATTCGGCTTTGGAAGCGTGCTTTGCCGGGGAACGGCGGCGGCTGATCGGGGCGATTGACGGCGCATCGGCCGGTTATCGCCGCGGCGTGAGTCTGATCGCGATTTTGCAGCGCGAAGCAGTCCCGCAATCGAAAACGACCACGCTCAATCCCATCGTTCTCAGTGGAAATGCGGCCGACTTGGCTGCATCTGTAATTTCCGCGCCCGCTGCTTTATAATGTGCTGCGGCCGTGCTCTGGCATGGCTAATGTGCGCAAAAAAAGAGGGTTCTTGCTCGCCGGGACAAGAACCCTCCAAATTGGCTGTCCAATTCTGAATTCGCATCCAGAACTGGAGACCCACAGCCGTAGAAAGCGTATCGGGCCAGCGTGCTATCAGACTTTAAGGGGCCTTGCGGACGCCCGCGTGAGTCGCACAATCTGACCAACCGGCAGCGACGGAATGACGAATGACGACACGAAATGGCGACAGCTAAATTCGAATGCTGAAAACCGCGAAAACATTTCGCGATTGCAACCAGTCGGCTGCAACTTGAATTGAACATTGAACGATGCCCCAAATTGCAAAATTAGCTCTGGAAGACGGCGCCGTTTTTACCGGCACTGCGTTTGGCGCGGCCGGCGAAGTCGATGGCGAGGTCTGTTTTAACACCTCGATGACCGGCTACCAGGAAATTTTGACCGACCCCAGTTACCGCGGGCAAATTGTCTGCATGACGTACCCCGAAATCGGCAATTACGGGGTCAATCCGGAAGATGTGGAAAGCCCAAATCCACAATTGGCGGGCTTTATTGTTCGCCAGTGGAGCCGGCGGGAAAGCAATTTTCGCTCGGTTGGCCGGCTGCACGAATACTTGGAGCGGCACGGAATTCCCGGGATTGCGGAAATCGACACCCGCGCGTTGGTCCGGCGGCTGCGAAGCAGCGGGGCGATGAAGGGGGTATTGTCCAGCCGCGATTTGGACGACGCCCGCCTGGTAGCCAAAGCCAAAGCCAGCCCGGGCCTGGTCGGGCGCGATTTAGTGCGCGAAGTGATTCCCGATCAACCGCGCACCTGGAACGAAAAACTCCACGAGCTCGCCCGATTGCATTGCAACGGCGGATCAAACGGCCATAGTCATGGGCCGTCGGCATCCAAAGCCGGGGCCGCCGCTTTAGCAACCGCCGATTTGCACGTGGTGGCGCTCGATTATGGGATGAAGTGGAACATCCTGCGGCATTTGGCCGACATGGGTTGCCGTGTTACCGTATTGCCCGGAACAGCCACGGCCGACGATGTGCTGGCCCACAAGCCGGCCGGCGTGTTTTTGTCGAACGGTCCCGGCGACCCGGAACCATTGGACTACGCCATCAGCACCATTCGCGGCGTGTTGGGGCGCGTGCCGGTGTTTGGCATTTGCTTGGGGCATCAGTTGTTGTCGCTGGCGTGCGGGGCCAAAACCTTCAAGCTCAAATTCGGCCATCGCGGGGCCAACCAGCCGGTGCAGAACTTGGAGACTGGCAAGGTGGAAATCACTTCGCAAAACCACGGCTTTGCCGTCGCCGAAGACACTTTGCCCGCCGAGTTGGAAATCACCCACCGCAATTTGAACGACCACACCATCGAAGGCTTACGACACCGCACGCTGCCGGCTTTTTGCGTGCAGTATCATCCGGAAGCCTCGGCCGGGCCGCACGACAGCGCGTACTTGTTCGCGCACTTCAAGCAGTTGATGCTCGATGGAAATGACCAATGACCACACGCAGTGGCCCAGCAAATCCCAATGCACAATCGAGAACGGAGTGTACAGCCGCAAATCTTTGGTCGTTTCGGCTTGGTCATGGGTCATTCTCCGTCATTCCGGCTTAAATAGCACGGCCAGAACTTCGAGGACCCCGATCGCTTTGTCGGCATTGCGAACGCCTTCTTCATGCGAAGTGTTCCACAGCGTAAAGGCGTAGTGCAAGTATTGTTCGCGCAAGGCTGCCTGCGTCGCCGGGGGAAGAAGCTGCGTAAGCTGCGCCCATAGCCGGGAAGCATGATTGACCGCCCCGGCAACTCCGTTGACGGCTTCGTACACGGCATCGTCAAGTTGTTCCAGCAGTTCGACAGCGGCGGGATCGGCCACGGTGGGTATTTTTGCTTCCGACCCGCCAAAACTTATGCCAGCTGAATGCCGCTCCGCTTCGCGAGAATTGAATTGGGCTGGATGCGCATCCGAAAGATGTAGATTGGAAATTGGCTCCGCAGGTTTTGGATTTCGCGGTCGATCGGTGCGAAACAGCCGCTCCGTTCCGGATGCCGATCGCGCGGCAGGCTGCGGGGCGGGTTGTTCGGAATGGACAGCGACAATCGCCGGTTCGGAGTACAATTCTTCCAGCAACTGTTCTCCAAGCGCGTTCAAATCGTCCAGGCGCAAATTGGGGCGCGGTTGCTGCAATACGCTGATTAGCCGCGCTAGTCGATCGCCACGGATGGCTTCTGCCACGTAGGCCGCCCATCCGCGCGGTTCCGCATCGGCCATGTCGCAACGGGAAAGATCAACCAGCGTGACCCCTTCGTGTCGTAAGGCCCGGCGCTGCTCGGCGCCGTCACTGGAAAGCGGAGACAATCGAAACGGACGCCGGGGCGAAAAACGTAACCCGGTGGTGAACGTCAATTCGCCCCGGCATTCCACCGGAAAGCATTGCAGCAGCCCCCCGATCAACGTTTCACAATGTTGGGCGCCGGCTAACAATTGGATGCCCGGCCGTAGGGCCGCGGCAATCAATCGGGCCACGCCTTGCGGTCCCCATTGATCGGCAAATTGCGCGAGCAAACCTTCGTCGACGGTTGCCGACCGCCCCGCCAGCGTGAACGGCTCCAACACCGATGGCGGCTGTTCGTGCACTGCCAACACGCCTTTGGCCCAAGCCGCCCGCAACACGGCAAACGGGTTATTCGCAAACCGGGCCAGCACAGCGGAAGGCACGAGCAGAAATTGGGTATACACATCTGCTCCGCCCCAGCCGTTGTGCTCCTGCCCCGTGGCCACGGTTTTCGATACGCAGTAAGTTCCGCACGGTAGGGAATGAAAATTCACGCTCGACGCTTCGTCTCGGTCGGTGTTCAACGCATCGTGCGATGGCCCCCACACGGCCAATTCGCGCGCCTGACGGTCGGTGACGCCCGGGCTGCGGGCCAAAAGTTGATAACCGGCCGCATGATCGGTTTTGGCGAAAGTGAAAATGGCTTGTTCGATCAGCAAAATGTCCTCCTGCGATAAATCGGGGAATAACGGCTATTTCTATTTGCCCCGGCGAGACATGTTTTTTGGCTGGCGTTCAAACTGCGTAAGCACCGACGCCAGATCTAAATCTTCATTTTCCCGCGCGGTAAGACGATCATTGGCGGCGGGTTCCTGCGAAAATGTCAGGGCCTGCTCCGCGGGAAGCGTTCCATAATCGTCGGCATCGATTTGCAGCATGGCGGAAGCGACGTGTTCGCTGGGCAGCGGCCCAAAAGGGCGACCAACTTTTCCCGCCGCCGGCAGCGAAATTCCGGTCTCGCTTTGCTGCGTGATCCAATTGGTTTGTTTGTCGAGAATGTGGCGCAACTGCCGCAGCTCATCCATCCACTGGGTGTGCTCTTCCGACATTTGCCGTTTTTGGCCGGCGATGGTTTCGGCCATGTCGACGGCCCGGGCCCGAATGTTTTCCAGTTCTTCCTCCAGTGCCTGGCGTTCGCTTTCCAACTCGGCCACCCGAATTTGCAGCTCGTAATTGCCGGCCGGCAATTCGGGGGAAGCTTGCTGGTATTCTTCGGACAAGGGACTGCGCAATTCGGAAAGTTGCTGGCGCTGCAGTGCCACTTGATGCTCTGCCTCGGTCAGTCGCCGGTGCATGGTCTCCAAATCGGCTAGCACATCGTTCACAAACTGGGCGTATTTTTCCTGCCCTGCCCGGAATGCCGCCAGTGATTGCTTGAGCGGCGCGCAGGCCGCAGGAGCGGTGGAAATCGACACGGAGGAATCCTCAGACCAGTCAGGTTCGAACTGCCGAAGGAAGGCTTTCTAACGGCGGTCAACAGGCTCACCGTGCCGCAGTTCTGCCGAAGTGATAAGTTGCAGAACGACGAAACACGCTGGGATTACAGCCCGGTGGTCGCTGTTCAACCCCGCGCCTGAAACCGTATTGCTGGCGCGACAGCAGGAAATGAAATTGCGCCGCACCGCAAAGCAAACCTAGTTCATAAAAGGATTAAGAGCAAACCAGAACGCGTTGCTGGCAAATGTTTTCCCGCTGCCCCGCCGCGTGTCCCCCTTGAATAGCACGGCAAATATGCCATCGTTGGCATAGTGGAAAGCGCTGAAAATGCCTCTCCGCCATAAACTGCCGAAATCACAACCATCATGGTTTTTTGAGGAGACATCCGATGTTGCAATTCAGAAACATCAGCTTTTTTGTAGCCGCCGGGCTGCTGTTGATTGCCTGTTCGGCCAATCTGCAGGCTGACAGCCAACTGCCGGCCCATGCCGTTAAAAATGACCGAACCGCCTTGGTGAAAAACGCCTCGCTGCTCATGAACGGCGATTGTTGCCAAACCGCCCCGGCGCCGGCGTGCGGGTGCAAAACGTATCAGCCCTGCATTACGTATCGTGGCTGCTGCGATTGCTGCGGGCCAAAAGTCAGCCAAACGCTAAAAGTGCAGGATCCGTGCGATTGCTGCTGCTGCCCCTGCGTGGCGGAAATTCCCGTGTGCTTGCCCGCCTGCTGCAAAGATCCAAAAGTGTGCAGTGAGTGCGGCCTGTTGGGCCGCGGCGTGGTGACGTATTCCTACGATTGCGGCTGCTGCGTGAAAATTGTCTTCACCCGCTGCGGCGACGTGATCGTGCGATACGAATAGTTTGCGGCCGAATTAAACGCAACGAAGCGAATTTAGCCGCCGAGCTTGCTCGGCGGTTTTTTTGCACACGGCATGCGGAAAACTGTTTCAATCGTTCAGTCGCGCATTTAGAAATCGGCGCTGCCGGGTGTGCGCGGGAATGGAATCACGTCGCGGATGTTTCCCATGCCCGTGATGAATTGCAGAATGCGCTCCAGTCCCAATCCAAATCCGGAATGCGGCACCGTGCCATAGCGCCGCAAATCGAGATACCACCAATACGGTTCCGGATTCAGCCCCTGCTCGGCCATTCGCTGCTGAAGCACGTCGAGCCGTTCTTCGCGCTGGCTGCCGCCGATAATTTCCCCCACGCCGGGCACTAAAATATCCATCGCCCGCACGGTTTTGCCGTCGTCATTCACGCGCATGTAAAACGGCTTGATGCTCCGCGGATAATCAAACAAAATCACCGGGCTTTTGAATTCCTGCTCGGTGAGCCAGCGTTCGTGCTCGGCCTGCAAATCATTGCCCCAGGCCACAGGGTATTCGAAGGTTTGCTTCGATTTCGTCAGTCGCTCCACCGCCTCGGTGTACGGCAGCCTCACAAATTCGCTGGCCACAATGTGTTCCAGCGTGGTCCGCACGGTTTTGTCGATCCGCTCATGAAAAAACTGCATTTCCTCCGGGCAGTTTTGCAGCACGTCGGACAGAATGTGCTTGATGAACGCTTCGGCCAGTTGCATGTTGTCGGGCAGTTCATAAAACGCCATTTCCGGCTCCACCATCCAGAATTCCGCCAGGTGCCGCGAAGTGTTGGAGTTTTCCGCGCGGAATGTCGGCCCGAACGTGTAGATTTTTCCCAGTCCGCAGGCGTACGCCTCGCCGTTCAGTTGCCCGCTGACGGTCAGGAAGGCAGCGCGCTGGAAAAAATCTTGCGCGTAATCGACGGCCGCTTCTTTGCGCGGCAGCTTGTTCAAATCGAGCGTGGTGACTTTGAACATCGCCCCGGCCCCTTCGCAATCGCTGGCCGTAATAATCGGCGTGTGCAAATAAATGAAGCCCCGTTCTTGGAAAAATTGATGAATGGCCCAGCTCACACGGTTCCGCACTCGGGCCACCGCGCCGAAGGAATTGGTGCGCGGCCGCAAATGAGCGATGGTCCGCAGAAACTCGAACGAGTGCCCCTTTTTCTGCAGCGGATAAGTTTCCGCATCGGCCCCGCCATGCACGATGACCTTGCTGGCCGCCACTTCCGTGGCCTGTCCCTTGCCTTGCGAGGTCTTCACTTCCCCCTCAACCGTCACGCTGGAACCGGCGGTTAGATGCTTGATTTCGCTCTCGTAATTGGCCAATTTGCCGTCGGCGACAATTTGAATGTTGCCTTGCGAAGAGCCGTCGTTCAGTTCCAGAAACGAAAATCCCCCTTTGCTGTCTCGCCGGGTTCGAACCCAGCCCCCCAACCGCACTTGCCGCCCAATGGCCTCCGCCTTTCGAGCCGCCGCCACACTGATGGTTTCCATGTGATCCTCCGTGATGAGCAGTGATCGGTGGTCAGTGATCAGTGGTCAGTTGAGAATTCCAGATTGAAATGGACCGCCAATCGCTTTCAATGGATTCCTTTCCCCGCTAGCCAGCGTTCTGCGTCCAGGGCCGCCATGCAGCCGGTGCCGGCCGAAGTGATCGCCTGGCGGTAGTAATCGTCGGCCACGTCGCCGGCGGCGAACACACCATCGACGCTAGTGTACGTGCGGAACAGCGTGGTCCATTGGATGTAACCCTTTTCGTTGGTTGCCACCTGGCCGTTCAAAAATGCCGTGTTGGGCGTGTGGCCAATGGCCAGAAACACGCCGCTGGCGGGCACTTCATGTTCGATCGCTTCGCAGCGGTCTTTGGCAGTGCATGCTAGCCGCACGCCGGTAACCCCTTCTTTGTCGTTGCCTAGAACTTCCGCCAGTTCGTGATTCCACACCATTTTGATTTTGCTGTTCCCCAGCGCACGTTCTTGCATAATCATGCTGGCTCGAAGTTTGTCGCGGCGATGAACCATCAGCACCTGCGACGCGTACTTCGTCAAATACGTGGCTTCCTCCACCGCCGAATCGCCGCCGCCGATCACTACCAGCGGCTTGTTGCGAAAGCGCGGCAGCGCTCCGTCACACACCGCGCAAGCGCTGACGCCTCGGTTTTTAAACTTTTCCTCCGACGGCAAGCCCAAATAATTGGCTCGCGCGCCGGTGGCGATAATCAGCGACTGTGCGTGCGTCTGCCGCCCCTCGCCGGAGTAAATAGTAAACGGGTGATTTCGCAAATCGACTTCCACCACATCGTCTGTGATAATCCGCGTGCCAAAGTTGAACGCCTGCTGCCGCATCAGCTCCATCAGTTCCGGCCCAGTGACGGCGTGCTCTTCCTCCGGCACGTTCATATATTTCAGCCGTTCCGGGTCGAGCGCGCTGTGCAGAAAATGCTGCAGCTCGCCGGCCGGAAAACCCGCGTAATTTTCCACCTCGGTCGTCAGCGCCAATTGCCCCAAGGGCAGCGTGCCGGCCAATCGATTTTCCTCCGTTATGGCCCCTTCGAACACCAGCGGCTTCAGTTCCGCCCGCGCCGCATAAATGGCCGCCGACCAAGCGGCCGGTCCACTGCCGATAATCACCACTTTTTCCGCCACGGGTTAACTCCTCGTTTACATTGAACCGCTGAGACGCTGAGACGCACAGAGGTCATCAAATTATTCAAGCCCGCAATTATATGGCAACCGGGCGAGGCGTCCACCGGCATTCAACTTGTCGCCGGCAAGTGGGTCGGTTATTCTTTCGAAGGAGCCGTTTTCTCTGTGTCTCCGCGTCTCTGCGGTGAATTCTTCAGTCTGAACGAAAGTTGATTGCATGCACGCCATGCCGCTGATGATTGTGGTGCTGTGCTGTCTGGCGATTGCGTTCCGCTTTTACAGCAAGTTCCTGGCGGCGAAAGTGGCCGCGCTGGACGATTCGCGCCCCACGCCCGCCCACACACAGTACGACGGACAGAATTACGACCCGACCAACAAATGGGTGCTGTTCGGCCATCATTTTGCAGCCATCTCGGGCGCAGGTCCGCTCATTGGGCCGGTGCTGGCCATTCAATTCGGCTACTTGCCCGGCTTGATTTGGATTGTCGTCGGTGTGTGCCTGGCCGGCGCCGTGCAAGACATGTTGGTGCTGGCCGCTAGCGTGCGGCACGGAGGGAAATCGCTCGCGGAAATCGCCCGGACCGAAATCGGCCGCGTGGCGGGCAACACCGCCTCGATCACGATTTTGTTTGTCGTGGTTGTGGCCCTGGCGGGTTTGGGCCTTATCGTCGTGAAAGCGCTTGGTGGCGAACAAGTGATTTTGCCATCGGGAACAGTCTTCACCCTGCAACCCGGAGCAAAGTTGGAAGCGACCAGCGACGACCAGCGCGATTACGCCACGGTTCCGCCGGGAACGCAAATTCAATACGCCGATGGCTCCGCCATGACCCGCAGCGAAGCGTTCAAAATTGCCCGCGCCAAATCTGCAGATGCCAGTGAATCGGCAGCTTCTTCGCTGGTTGTGACCGAGGGGAAGTTGGTTGTGCCGGCCGGTGTTACGCAGGCCGTGCCGGGCAGTTCGTGGGGCACATTCACCATTGCCTGCACCATTCCCATCGCGCTATTTGTGGGCCTGTACATGTATAAGCTGCGGCGCGGAAAAATTGTGGAAGCCTCGATCATCGGCGCGGCGGCCACAATTGGCGTCACGGTAGCCGGCCATTGGATTCCCGGCTCGGCGTGGGAACGTTTCTTTTCGCTCTCTCGTGAAGAGACTATTATCGCTCTGTGCAGTTATGGCTTTATCGCCTCGGTGCTGCCGGTGTGGTTGTTGCTGTGTCCGCGCGACTATTTGTCCAGCTTTTTGAAAATCGGCACGGTGGCGCTGCTGGTCACGGCGGTGATTGTAGCCAATCCGCAATTGCAGGCGCCCAGCGTTAATCCGCAATTTGCCAGTGGCGGCGGGCCGAACTTGAACGGCGCGATCTTCCCGTTTTGCTTTATTTGCATCATGTGTGGGGCGATTTCCGGATTTCACGCCCTGGTGTCGTCCGGAACCACGCCGAAAATGGTCTCCAAGGAATCGCACGTGCGGACCATCGGTTACGGATCGATGCTGATCGAAGGCTTGGTGGGCGTCGTGGCGTTAATTGCCGCCGCTTCAATGCCGCAGGGCGATTATTGGGCCATCAACATCGATTTAGCCCGCGCCCCGCAATTTGCAACGCAATTGGCCGCGCTGGGCGCCAATCACGATAACTTGCCGCAAATCGAACAGCAGGTGGGGGGCGAATCGCTCCGGGGTCGCACCGGCGGAGCGGTGACGCTGGCCGTGGGCATGTCGGAAGTGTTCACGCAGGCCATGCGGCGCGTGGCCGGCGATGCAATCAGCCTCGATGACGTGAAAAAATACTGGTACCACTTCGCCATTATGTTCGAGGCGCTGTTCATTCTTACCACGATTGACGCCGGCACGCGCATCGCCCGGTTTATGCTGCAGGAAGTGCTGGGGAAAATTTGGAAGCCGTTCGAACGAACCGATTGGTTGCCCGGCGCCGTATTGGCCACCGCCGCCGTCACGGCCGCATGGGGCGGGCTGATTTGGGCCGGCTCGATCGACACCATTTGGCCCATGTTCGGCATCGCCAACCAATTGCTGTCCGTGATTGCATTGACCGTGGTCACCACCTGGATCATCAACTCCGGCCGCGGGAAGTATGCCATTCTCACGATCGCGCCGATGCTGTTTGTCATCACCACCACGATGACGGCGGGCTATCAACTCATCGGCGGCCGCTTTCACAACGATTGGGCCGACGGCTGGGCCAAACACAATTACGCATTGCTCATCAAAGGCGGGCTGAACATCGCCCTGACAATTTTTATGATGGCTGCCGTGACGACCATTTTGCTGCAAGCCGTCACGCGGTGGCTGAATTACTCTCGAGCCAATCGTTCCCGAATTCAAGCATGATGCCACGGATGTAGTGGCCGCTGTCCTCAGCGGCTGGGCCCCCGGCGCGCCGGGGCCGCTACATGTTCGCAAGACGCGCTCTAGCCGACAATCGCCGCGAGACAAAAGACGTTATTTTTTTTTCACCGGGGCGGCGGTCGGTTCTGTCGTCTGATTGGACGCAGCTACAGCGGCCGTCGCCGCGGCAGGGGCATCCGATGTTAGCGCTTCGTCAATGCGAATGGCCTTGCGGCCTTGGAAAGCACCCAAGCGGGCGTGATATGTGGGCGCTCCATCCACACTAATCACAATCGGCGCATTGACGCTATGTTCCGTCGTGATGATGTCTCCCACGCGCAGGCCAATCAGGTCGCCGGCGTTGATTTTGGAATCGGCAAGTTGGGCCACCAGTTGAACCAATTCGCCACGCGGGCCTTGGTTGCTGTAGTCGATGCTATCCGGCACGGCCCCGTGGTTACTGGCCATCCAAGGGTTCGACGACAGTTGTTGCCCAATCCGCTCGATTGCACTCAGCGGCATGCATAGGCTCATCATGCCGCGGGAATCGCCCAGCGTGATTTCGAAACCGAAGCGCACGACCGCCTCATTGGGTGATGCCATCGACGCCAACCGCGGATTACTTTCGACCCGTTCGACCGCCATGCGCAGTTCAATCAGGCTCGTCCACGCCCGGCGAAAATCATCCAAAAACAGCCCGGTAATGCGGCCGGCCAAGCGCAGTTCAATTTCCGTCAGCGGCCGCCGGATCAGCGGCGTGGGTTCGCGCCCGCCGCCCAGCATACGGTCGATCATGGGAAACAAAATCGAATGGTTGATGTCCAGCATCCAATGCCCGTCCAGCGGCTCGGCTTTCAGCACATTAAGGCAAGTGGGATTTTCCAAGCCGTGGATAAAATCGCTGGAAATGAGTTGATCGATGCGCGCCAGCTTCACGTCCACCGTGCTGCGCAATAGGCCGGACAGGGCCGCGCCGTAACTATGGCTGAAACCCTCGTGCAGCGTTTGCAAGGCCCGCAGTTGCTCCGGGCCGAAAAGCTCCGGGCGTTTGGAATGGGAGGCGGCAAACGCTTCGCGGGGATGGCCGTCGGCAAAGGGAATTGCGGCGGGGGCGGCTGTAATGTCGGCTTTGGCGTCGGCGTTGCCGTCCGCTTCCGCCGGGTAAAGCAGCCTTTCCACATCCGCCGGACTGAGAACTTCTTTGCTCATCGTTGGCCTCCATGCCGCTGGACAGGGTTCAGTGCGCAGGGTTCAGTGATGAAGCCGGACGTGAATCCGTCATACTGAACCCGGAACCCTGCCTCCTACTCTCGCACTTGTCCTACGCCCAAGACTACGTACTTATAGCTGGTTAGTTCCTTCAAACCACACGGCCCCCGGGCGTGAAATTTATCGGTGCTGATGCCGATTTCCGCGCCCAGGCCGAATTCGCCGCCGTCGTTGAAGCGCGTGCTGGCGTTGACCATCACGGCCGAGCTGTCAACTTCTTCGGTAAATTGTTGGGCGGCCTCCAGATCGCCGGTGATGATGGCGTCGGTGTGATGCGAACCGTAGTGATTGATTTGCCGCACAGCCTCGTCAAGCGATGACACCACCCGGGCCGAAATAATCGGGCCCAAATACTCCGCCGCGTAATCTTCCTCGGTGGCGGTTTTAGCGGCGGGAACAAACTCGCGCACCTTGGCGTCGCCCCGAATTTCCACACCCTTTTGCGCCAAGGCAACTCCAATGCGAGGCAAAAATTCCGCCGCCACGTCGGCATGCACCAGCAGCGATTCCGCCGCGTTGCACACGCCCATCCGCTGGCATTTGGCGTTGATGGTAATCCGCTCGGCCATGTCCAAATCGGCCGCGCGATCGACATACACGTGGCAGTTGCCGGTGAAGTGCTTGATAACCGGCATGGTGGCTTCTTCGGCCACGCGGCGAATCAGGCTTTCGCCGCCGCGGGGAATGGCCACGTCGATGTATTCGTGCAGCCGCAGAAAATGCCCCACCGCTTCTCGGTCCGGTGTATTCACCATTTGCACGGCGTCGGCCGGCAGGCCCACCTCGTCGAGCGCTTGGCGCAGCAGATCGACAATCGCCTGGCTGCTGTGCGCCGCTTCTTTCCCGCCGCGCAAAATTACGGCATTGCCGCTATAGACGCAAATGGCCGCGGCATCGGCCGTGACATTGGGGCGCGATTCATAAATGAAAAAAACCACCCCCAGCGGTACGCGCATTTTGAGAACTTTCAGCCCGTTGGGCCGGACCGACGATTCCATGACTTCGCCCACCGGGTTAGGCAGCATGGCAATTTGCTCCAGCGCCGCCGCAATGCCTTCGATGCGGGCCGGAGTCAGTTTCAAGCGGTCGATTTCCGCATCGGTCAGTCCGAAGCCGGGAGCGGCCGCAGTGTCGTGCTGGTTGGCTTCCAGAATTTCGGCCGAGCGCTGGCGCAGCGCTTTGGCGGACCGGCGCAACCAATCGATTTTTTGCGCCCCAGTGGCGCGGGCCAACTCCGTGGCTGCGACTTTGGCCCGCCGAGCCACGTCCAGGCAATACGATTTCAAATCGATGTTTTCGACAATGGCCATAATTCAACGGCCGTACGGTAAGTGCTTGAAGTGATGTAACTTGCGATCCTGCCTCAACTCGCAAAAAAAGCCGCTTGCACCATTGAAAGTATCTCTTAAACCCCGTGCAGAGTCAACGTCGGAGGGGCCAGTAAAACAGTGTTTATGGCGTAGATTTCGCATTCGATTCGATGGCGTTGAACAGCGTTAACGCTTGCCGTACAACGGCCACATCATGCACGCGCAGAATTTGTACGCCTTGCGCGGCCAAAGCGCACGACACGCCTAGACCGGCTGCGGTTCGATTCGTGGCCTCACTGCCAGTCAGATAAGACAGAAAGCTCTTACGCGAATGGCCAACGAGCACAGGGCAGCCCAACTCGTGCAACCGCCAACAATTTGCCAGCAGAGCCAAATTATGTTGCGGCGTTTTACCAAAGCCAATCCCGGGATCGACGCAAATCCGCGCCGGGTCAATGTCGGCCGCAATAAGTCGATCGCGCGCCCCATGCAAAAACGCGAAGATTTCCTCGACGACATCTACGTAGTGCGGATTTGCTTGCATCGTTTGCGGCGTCCCCTGCATGTGCATCACGCAGATGGCCGCCCCCGTTTTTTGGATCACATTCAGCATCTGTAAATCGCCGCGCAAAGCGGTCACGTCGTTGACAATTTCCGCGCCCGCTGCCACTGCCGCGCGGGCCACAGCCGCTTTGGAAGTGTCGATCGAAACGGGAACATTCGCAAATTTGCACACTGCTTCGACCACCGGCAGCACGCGGTCGAGTTCCTGTTGCTCACTCACGCCCTCGGCGCCGGGACGGGTGCTTTCCCCGCCGATGTCCAGCAAATCGGCCCCTTCCTCCACAAGATTCTGCGCGTGGACGACGGCCGCTTGCGGGTCGAGAAATTGCCCGCCGTCGGAAAAACTGTCGGGCGTCACGTTCACAATCCCCATTAGCAGCGGGTGGTGCGGCAGTTGCAAAACGCGAGTGCGAAGTTGCCACACTGCGGCGCGATTTGTGAACGATGGCTGCATGCCACCATGGTAGCAAAATACGTGGTGCTCAGCAGTGTGTGGCCCTGACTCTTGATTCCTGACTATCGACCCGCTAATCCTGAACCCTGAACCCTCATTCCTCCCCTCACCACGGCCGTTCCATCAGCCCCACGACTTGCTTGGCCAGCTTTTGCACCACGGCGTATTCGCTGCTGCTGTACGATTGCCCGTATTCTGGTATGTACGCCTGGCTCGCTCCAATCGATGTAAACTCCGGCGGCAGCGGGACAACCCCGTTGTAAATCACGTCCCCTTTCCGGTTGATCCACGTGACTTGCACTTGGTAATTAACTTCGGTAGCGCGGGCTTCGTCGAATTTGTTCAGGTCGATCACCCGCTTGGTGTCCTGAATCAGTTTAACCGTCAGCACGCTGTCCGCGTTCGGGGTGCCGACCACCCGGTATGGCGTTTCTTTTTCGATTTGCTTATCGATGGCTTCGGTCAGCGCCTCGCCTAAATCGGGACGAAAGCTGTGCGATTCGGCCATCGGCACGTACACCGTGCTGATGTCCGGCGGAAACAACGACGCATTGCCAAAGTGATAGGTGGCGCAGCCAGCGAGGGAAAGCAGAAGGCAGAAGGCGCAAGGCAGAAGGCGGAAGAAGATATAAAGCCGCGACCGCTGGTCGCGCTGCCGCGTCGTCAGCTTACTGAATTCTGCACACATGCTGCCCACCGGTTGTTTTCGCGGGAGCCACTGCCGGGATGGAAATTTACCGCGTTCCCGGATTTGAACCCGGCGCTTGTGCTTGCTGCGTTTGGCCATCGCTGGCCGGATTGGCTGCGGCGGGTTGTGTTCCTTGTTGTGCCAGCGTGGTGCCTCCACTGCCCGTCGGGCCCGCGCCGGTTCCAGCGGTATCTTTCGGTTTTGCCCAATCGGTCAAAAACGCCAACCGGCTGGGCGGTTCGTTCGGTTTTCCTTCCAGGGCCGCCAACTTGGTTTTTGCCGCGTCGGCAAATTGCGTTTGCGGATAGTCCTTAAGCACCTGGGCGTAATAAATGCGGGCCGCGCCGTAGTGATCTCCCTTTTCCCAGTATTCGGCTAGGCGAATATCGCGGGTGGCCATTTGGGCTTTCACTTCGGCCTTGGCTTTGACCAGCCGTTCACGTTCGTCGCCCAATTCGCTGGGAAACTGCGCCAAGGTTTGATCGATCAATTGATTGGCTTCTTCCAGCGGCTTGCTGTTGTAGCCCGGGCCTTGATACTTCATCAGCTTGCACTGCACGCCCAACAAATGTGCTTGCAGTTGATATTTGCTTTTGGGGTAATCGGTGCGGACAATTCCGTAGTAGTAGTCCGCGTCTTCCCAGCGATGCTCCTTGAAAAAAATGTTTCCTTCGGTCATGGCGGCGGCATCGGCCAGCGGTCCGCGTGGATCGTTCACCCGCACGCTGTCGAAGCAGTTAGAAGAGTGGCCCGCCGTATCGAACATCGGCTGGGTGCGGTCGGTCCAATTTGCCACCAGGGTCCAGCGATGGTACTGCTCATCCTTTTGCTGCCAGTAGCGGCCAATGGCGAATTCACGGGCGGTGGTGGCATCGAGATGGCGCGTGTTGGGATACTTCTTCAGCAGTTCGCCGTATTCGTCTTCGGCGTAAGAGTACCGATCGGCGAAGAAGTAGCTTTCCGCCTCCAGAAACATGGCGTCTTCTTCCATGGTGGAATTGGGCCAGCGGTCGGCGGCCGACGCGAATTTTTTCGCCGCCTTGTCGTATTCTTTGGCGACAAAAAGTTTTTCCCCCTCGTCGAAAAAACCTTGGGCAATTGTTTGGTTCGGGCCCAAACCGACGGCCTTTTTCATTTCTTTCCCGACGTTTTCCGGAGCCAGCCGGGCCCAACCAGTGGGTTCCTGCTGGTCATAGTCCGATTTCACGTCGTCGGGAATGTCGGAATCAAGGGGCCGCCCCTTGGCCACGTCGATGGGCGTGCCGCGGCAGCCAATTGCGGCCAGCGACAGAGCCAATCCGGCAAATAAGCAAACAACGCGATAGAATGTCGAATGTCGAAGGTCGGATGTCGAAAGAAGCACGAATTTCGAATGACGAAATATTGCCAGCGCAGGCCCGCTAGAGCTGGCATCATCCATCCTTGGATATTGGTCATTCGTCATTGGTTATTTCGCCGCGGCGGATCATTCGAGCTTAGACATTCGTCATTCACGCCGTCAGGTATTTGTGCATGCGCGGTCGGTGCCCCAGCAAATGCGCCAGGTAGTTGTTCATCAGCCCGCGCAACTCGCCGCGGGTGCGGGCATCCAACTCCAATTGTTTCCAACTTTCCGTTTGCAAATCGGCCAGCCGCGCCATCGCCTGGACGGTTCCACCGTGCACCGTAACCACCTGTCGCTTGCCGGTCCGACACTTCTGGCACAAAACGCCGCCGGCCAGCAAACCGAACGCAACTCGATCTGTCCCGCGAACCGCCGCGCCGCATTCAACGCAGGTTTCCAACGACGGCAAATGTCCCAGCACGTTTAGCGCCGCCAGCTCCCAGCGCAAAACCACGTTCGATACCGCTTCACCCCGCGACAACGCCAGCAGAGTTTGCTCCGCCAGATCGAACAGCGCCGGATGGGGATCGTAGTCGTCGGTTAATTCGCTCAGCAATTCGGCAACGTAATAACCTGCGTACAGACACGACAAGTTACTGCCAGGCGGACGGAATCGCCGCTCCAGTTTGGCTTCTGTCAGCAGGTCGAGTGCCTCGGACGATTTGCGGAGGAACACTATGCGACACAGGGCCAATAGGTCAAGGGAGGATTCGAACGGGCCTTTCGGCCTGCGCGCACCCTTAGCCAAAGCCTGTATTTTGCCAAATTCACGGGTGAATGCTGTCACGACCGCGCTGGTCTCGCTGAATTCGACCACTTTCAGCACCAGCGCAGTGGCTTTTTCGGAAGACATGACGGCAGGGACGAGGATCGAGGGACGAAAGGCAAGGGACGAACACGGTGCCAAAATTACGATTCGGCTTGCTCGGCGGTTTCGCTCGTTGCTTCGTCCGAAGGGGTTTCCGCCGGCGGCAGCACTTCAATCGCCACGCGGTGAATCCGGCGGCGGGCGGCTTCGAGCACTTTTATTTTAACGCCGTCGTAAATTAATTCTTCGCCCACGTGCGGAATGCGGCCCAATTGATGAAACACGAAGCCGCCAATGGTGTCAAAATGCTCATCTTCCGGCAGGTGCAGGCCTAATTGCTCGTTGATTTCACTGATGTGGACCCGGGCCAGCGCTTCGCAATGATGCTCGTCGATGGGCTTGATGCCCTCGCCCGCGTCGTCGTGCTCGTCGGAAATCTCGCCGACAATTTCCTCCAACACGTCTTCAATGGTCACCAGGCCCGAAACGCCGCCGAATTCGTCCATCACCACGGCAATGTGATTGCGGCTGCGTTGAAATTCCTGCAGCAAGTCGTCAACGGCCTTGCTTTCCGGCACAAAAAACGGCGGCCGTAGTAAATCGGAAATGGAGCGATGCGGGGCGCGGGGGCCGCGGGCCAACTCGTGCAGCATATCTTTTATGTGCAAAATGCCCACCACGTTGTCGCGGCTTTCGCCATACACCGGCAGCCGGGTGTGCCCTGACGCTATGACTTGCTGCAGCGCTTCGTCCCAACAGAGGTCGATGGGCAGCGACGCCATGTCGGTCCGCGGTGTCATAATTTCCGACACCATCACTTCGCCCAGCGCGATCACGCTTTCGATCATTTCGCGGGCATCCTCTTCAATGAGCCCTTCGCGCTGCCCTTCGGTGACGACCTCGCGGAT
>DATJYL010000065.1 GCA_035499655.1 Pirellulales bacterium | reverse complement strand
GGCGTGACGAGACCATGGGGGTTCGTTTGGAAGTCATCTGCTCCGACGCCGATTTTCACGGGCCCGTGGGTGTAGATGGAACTGGCCAGAGTTGCCGCGTTAGTCCAGTCTACTGAGTAGAAAGGACCATCCAAATAGGCATTGCCATCCATTTGAAACCCGTGCGTTTGCATGAATCGGGCAAAATTAGATGGACCGCATTGCTGCGCGGTACGCATGACCACGTCGGTCGGGACGACCACTCTGGGTTCCGCACAGGCCTTAGCAAAAGCCTCCTCTGACCAGAGAGAACTGCTGCCTTTGTTCTCTCCAAAGGCGAATTCTGTTGGCCAAGCCAGAAAGCTTTCGGGCGCGGTGCCGGCTTTATAGGGGCGGGCAGCCGCAAGTTCTTGATTTGGCGACGGAAACTCGCCGCTTGGAACAAAGATTTCCGAGCCAGTCTCGTCCCGATAGGGTTCTGAAGCGGCGAGTTCGCTTCTGGGCGTCGGTATTGCGCCGCGCGGCATATTTAGGGTCATTTCGTGAACCTCCCGCGAAAAACGCAGATGGAATACAACGACTAATATCTAATTCTTATTCAGATTTGGAAATAGCGACGGGGCCACGATGGCATCCTGCCGTGGCCCCGTGATCGAGCTAAACGAGCTTTCCCAGATTACTTGATAATGGTCACCGGCATACGAATCCAGGCCTCATAGGTCATATTCAGCATCGACTGCTGATCGATAATCCCAATCGAATTCCAGGTGAACATTGCATAGCAGAGGCCCGTCGGCATCCCTTGCGGCGCATGGACGGAGATACCATGTCCGTGAAATAGACCCACCAAGTCGGCCAAGTTTCCGTAGCCGCAAAGGCTCACGCAGTGGTCTTCCACCAGGTTCTTCGGGTAGTTGTACATCGCCCAACCGCTTGTCCCCGGCGTGACGAGACCATGGGGGTTCGTTTGGAAGTCATCTGCTCCGACGCCGATTTTCACGGGCCCGTGGGTGTAGATGGAACTGGCCAGAGTTGCCGCGTTAGTCCAGTCTACTGAGTAGAAAGGACCATCGTCGTATTTCTTTCCGTTGAATGGGAAGCCATCTGATTGCATCGTCGTCATGACAGCTGTGAGCATAGCGCCATTTAGATAGCCATGCGCGGACGCCCACTCAACAACCGTCTCCTCCGGAATAAATGTTTGCGGCGCGGCGGTGGCTTTCGCGAAGGCCTCTTCCGCCGAAACACAGTCACCGTAAATGTAATTATTCCAGGATGACATTTGAGTCGGCCACATCAGAAAGCTCGGGGGGACCGAAATTACCGGGTCAGGAACATGCGGCATAGCCGCCGCAAGTGCGTAGCGTGGCGATGGAATTGCCCCGCGCGGTAGCCGTTGCATCAGATTTACAGCCATAGCAATTACTCCTAATTCATGCTTGTGATCATTCACCGATGCCGGAATAAATGAAGGATATTTGACGATCGGCTCGGATCGAATGCTTAGGAAGATACCGGAAAAACACGTTCGCGACCGACAGTTTTTCAATCGAAGGGAAGCTATGCATCACAGGAGAGCCAAGTCCTTATTGAGGTGTGAGTTAGTGCCCCGTACTACAAGAACATCGTTTCCGTTGTCCTAGTTTTGGAAAACCGGTAGTAGCAAATCAATTATGGCAATGGTAAGCTGGGCAAAACAGCTTTGGGGTGGCAACTATGGGGTTGGTTTGTGCTATATGTCGTCTGACAATTCCGTTACTCACTGGATCGCCTCTCTCAAGGCGGGCCAGGCCGAAGCGGTACAAAAGTTATGGGCTCGATATAAAAACCAGCTTGTGTTACTGGCTCGGCGGAAGTTGGGGCGGGTTCCAAAACGGATTGCCGACGAAGACGACGTGGCGCAGAGCGTATTTTTCAGTCTGTGCCGCGGGGCCGCTGCTGGGCGCTTCGAAGACGTAAAGAATCGCGATGATCTGTGGTGGCTACTGCTTGCCATCACGAAACAAAAATCGGTCGATCTGGTGCGGCGGGAAACGGCTCAGAAACGGGGCGCTGGGCGCGTACGCTCCGAATCTGCGGCCGGCAGCAACCATAGCGGGCGTTTTTCACTGGATCAACTCATTAGCGAGCAGGCGACGCCCGAATTACTTGTGATGCTGGAAGAACAAAGCCGGTGGCTGCTAGGATCGCTACGTGATGACCAATTGCGAAAGATCGCATCCTCTCGGATTGAAGGTTATAGTGTAGGTGAAATCGCGATTGAAATGGCGGTGACCACTCGAACCGTCGAGAGGAAGCTTAAGCTAATCCGCGATGCGTGGACGAAGGAGTTCAAGCGTGCAGAGCGATGCTCGAAATCTGCTGGATAATGTCGCCGAGCTTTCCTTTGACGACCGCATCGATATAGTCTGCGATGCCTTCGAGCAGGAATGGCTTCAAGGCAATCGGCCCGAGCTTACATCGTATCTCGATTACTGCGAGCCAAATGAACGCCCGCATTTGTTTGTGGAACTACTGCTCGTCGAATGGGAATTGCGCAGCGGCCGCCAAGACACGCCGAACTGGAACGAATATTTTGCAAGGTTCCCGGAATTCGCTGATCAGATTGAGGCAGCACGATTCAAGCAAGGCGCGGGCCATGGCAACCCGGCTTTGAATGGTCCGCCGCCTCAATCGCCAAAGAGGGTCGCTCATTTCGAGTTGCTTGAGAATTTAGGCTCGGGGGCTGCCGGCACTGTTTGGAAGGCTCGTGACCCGCGGCTTCAAAGAGTGGTGGCGGTTAAAATTCCGCACGCTCCCCATTTGTCGGAAAATGAACTGGGGCAATTTTTGCGCGAAGGCAGGGCGGCGGCGCGGCTACGGCATCCTGGAATTGTCGGCGTACATGAAGTCGGGCGCGAGGGCAACACGGCATATATCGTCTCGGATTTTATTGCGGGCGAGAACCTACGCAACTGGTTGGAGCACTCGTCGCCATCACCCAGGCAAGCAGCCGAACTTTGTCGGCAAATTGCAGACGCATTGCATCACGCACACACAGAAGGAGTCGTTCATCGGGACTTAAAGCCCGCCAATGTGCTGCTTGATGCGGAAGGCGCCGCGCATATTGCTGACTTCGGATTGGCGAAGCAGATTTCTGCGCAATCGAGCCTAAGCACTAGCAGCCAAGTACTTGGCACACCGGCCTACATGTCGCCCGAGCAAGCCAGAGGCGACAGCCGATTGGTCGATGCCCGAAGCGACGTGTATTCGCTGGGTATTATGCTGTACGAGTTGCTTACGGGAACGCGCCCCTTCGACGGCACTTTTGACGAAGTGCTGCGGGCCGTTGTGGCACGGGAGCCCACGCGACCTCGGCAGTTGGATCGCGATATTCCTCGCGATCTGGAATTAATATGCGTTAAGGCGATGGCAAAGCTGCCTGCCGATCGGTACCAAACCGCCGAGGAATTGGCGGAAGACTTGCAGCGGTTCTTGGGCGGCGTTCCGATCCAAGCACGGCGATACAGAATGGTCGAGCTGGCTTGGCGAGCCGTGCGCCGGCGATTGACGATTGCGATAGCGGTCTTGATTGCCGTTGTTGCATTAGGCGGCAGCGCCTGGGTGTGGTGGACGGCACCGCGGGCCGCGGAATCGCCTGATGCGCCGCGCACGGTCCGGTTAGAAACCAACCCGCCTGGCGCAAGAATCCTATTCGTTCCGATTTCGCAGTTCGACGGCGAGCCCGATCCCAAACGTGCCATAAAAGCGCCTGGTGTAAGCCCGATTGAGATGAAGCTTGTGCCCGGCGAATACTGGGTAGAAGCGGTCCTGACGGACGGCAGGTTTCACGAAGTGATTCGCCGTGTGCCGAAGCTCGGGGGTTTCATTGGCCCAGGTAACCAGTGGTCAGATCCCCATGAAACAGCTTTATTGACCAAAATTGAAATCCCTACCAAAGAAGTCAACGCAAACATGGTATATGTGTCGCCGAAAGACGGCGTTGGGTTTTTCGTCGACCCGCAAGTTACATCTGCCGCCGATCTCAATACCATATTTGCGACTGATCGTACACGGGGTAGCGCACGCCCGACCGTCTCTTATTACAGCGCACAGGATTACGCTGAAGAGTGTGGCAAACGTCTTCCGACAAATGATGAATGGGAGCGGGCCCAAAGCGTGCTACCATCGCGTACGGCAAGCAGCTTGGCGGAGTGGACAAGTACTCTAGAACTTGTACCCGACAACAACAGCGAACTCATTATCCACGGCGTGCGGTACCTTGACTGCCACATTGTTCGTGGTGGTTCGATAGAGTTAGCCGAGGGGAAGCCCAACCTCTCGCCGGCAGATTATGCAGCGCGTAACTCACTTCCAATTTCAACGGGAATCACTGATTATGCAGGAATTGGAGTCCGCTGCGTGCGCAGCGCGAAGCCACGATTCTTTGAGCGTTCGGATTTAGGTGCTTTAGCCATTAAGTTCAGTCAATAGTCATCTGCGGATGCGAGTGCGCGTGTCCTTACGGGGTGCAGATAAGGTACACAAACTCGTGACCGCGTTGGACCGAATATAGAAACGTGGAAAGTGTTTGGACGTCGGTTAGCAATTTCGGTGTGACTGGACAAGTCGCTGGATCAATCTCCAACCCAAGATGAAAGTAGCGGCACCTCTCGTGTTGTTTCGCATCAAAGTGTACGAGCGGGTAAATGCATACCGTGATATTTCGGCCACCGGCTCCGTAAAAGTACCCGTATTCTAAGTATTTGCCGACCTCGACGTCCTTAAAAGGCAAATTATTCGTTGAGACTTTTTTCGGAAGCGGCTTTATAACATCGATCGGCTGCTGAATTGGGACCCTGGAGAACATGTAACCCGGAAAGCAGTTGGCAGGCTGAGAGTCGCAGTCGCCCGGATTCTGTCCCGGCGGTGCCGCATAGTACGCGTCCTGCGGAGGATCGCCATTGCAACCGTTCGGATAGTAGTTGCAAAAGTAAAGATCATTACTTCCCATCGACATGATGTCGAAAAGTGGACAATACAATGCCCCCCAGCTGTTGTTGCTTCCGCAGTTGCACGGCTGCGGCTGCTCATTTCCTTTTTTGACAGACTGCTGAGTCCCTGAATTGTCGGTGTCCGAGTCTGCCGCCAAACTGATTGCGCATAGAACCAGAACCGTAGCGATCGTGCGAACGATGGGAACTTTCACATCATGCTCCTTTCCCAAAGAAAAGTTGAAGAGATCAAAGAGAGGGACTACCACCGTCGTTGCGGGTAGCCAGACGGCGCAGCGTTAACATGTCGATGGTTTCCTGAATGAAGTGAACTGAACCATCGAGCAGCAAACCATTCACTCCGTCGGCATGTGGCGAGAGCAATGGATTGTTTGGCCCGTGGTTAATGTCGTCGATGCCGGGCAATTCAAAGGTGCGGGTATTCGGCGGATATTTCACGGTTGTGATATTCCATGCGGCTGTCGGATTGGGGCTAATGCCGACGGTGTTTTTCATGTTTGGCGGCGTGCCGGTGCTGGTGGTACCCGTCAGCCATCCCATTGGATAGCCGGCATCGACATTTCGCTGCCGTCCTAATTGATCAACCGTAAAATCGGACTGTTCCGCGACAGCGAGATTGTGGGTCGTGCCGTCAGTCACTTCGGCCAAGCGAATCGCCGCGTTTGGAACGAGACTGCCTGCGGCAGAAATGGTGCCCTCCATACTCGGCGAGCAGCAGGCTTGAGCTGGCGCACCAACAAGACCATCCTCATTACTTGCTCCAGCGATGCCGGTGTACGATGGCAGGCAAACATTAGTACCGTAATCCAGGCGGAGCGCAGGGATGCTGGAGGATGGGCAGCGCATCACGGAGATTACGACGCCGTCGATGGCTTGTGCGTTGCCGGGGGCGAGGACTGGATCGCCAGCGTTGGCGACCTGCAAGTTGAGCTTCGCGTAAAGCTCGGCTTCTTCCAATTGCGGCAGGATATCCGCCCACCACGAGGTCCCAAATCCAACGATAGGGCTTTTGCGGGCACCTATGGGCAACCGCTTATTCGCCGCTTCAAAGTTTGCCAGAGCCAGCCCAATTTGCTTGAGGTTATTGCTGCACGCCGATCGTCGTGCTGCTTCGCGTGCCGCTTGCGTTGCCGGCAAAAGCACACTGATAAGGACGCTAATAATCGAGATGGTGGCGAGAAGTTCGATTAAGCTGAAGCCGCAGCGAGGCAGTTTCGGACCATAAGTGTTGCGCGGCATGCGGAAACTCTTGGTACAAATTGTGAACAAAAGGACTCAGTTAACACCTGCATTTGTTTCGTTTGCGATACATAACAAGCGTCGTTAGGAGGCAAATGGCCGTGGAGAGCAAACTAATGCTGCTGGGCTCCGGAACATCTGCGAAAGAACCTCCACCGTTAGTGAGTTTAGTGAGCAGCGCTTGCAAATCGCCATTGTCGAGGATGCCAGAATGATCCAAATCTCCAAGAGTTATTAAATCGTCATTGCTCAAGTCGTGCGAAGTTTCATACGCATTTTCGCCCGCCAGAGCTTGCATCATGGCATTGATATCGGAGGCATCAACGTGGCCATCGCGATTTAGATCGCCCGGAAGCAACGGAATTTGCGCCAGGGCTTTAACCGAGCCAATCAAATCGATCGGTCCGGGAAACCCTGCGTGTCCGAGATATACTTGCGACGATGTGAAACTCGACAGACTTAGCGAAGACGGTAACGCAGAGTTTGTATACAAGCTGGTAGGAGCAAAAAAATCTACATCGAAGTCGCCCACGGAGTACGCCGTGCCATTGACCATCAGTGGGTCGACAGGGGGCGCCGCGGTTAGATTGCTAGAGAAAAGGATCTGAACTTCGTCCTGGCCGCTGTGATTGTAGAAAACTTGTACGGCGTAGCTGTCGGCGTTTAAGTTCAGCCCGCCGATTGTGGCTGAGAAACCGCTCAATATTAACTGAGGATAAATTGACGTGTTGGTCCCATTGCCGGCACTAATCGGAGATGTATTCGGATCATAGAAAAAGCGACCGGAAAATGGTGTATTGGCCTCTATGGTCACACCATACGGAGGGCCTGCGGGGGAAACAAACGAAACTGTGCCTGAAAAGCTGTAACCGACTGCTGAACCCCATGTGGTATCCGCAGCGGATGCGATCAGAATGACGAATATGACAGCAAACGAAAAAGCTCGACGAGGATCCACGCTTCACCAAAAATGCGAGGATTGAAATGTAATGATTCCGTCTGAATGCCACGAACGATTAAAGTATTATTAATTAATTTACGACTTACCGAATCGGTCTTAATCCGCGCCAACCGTATGCCCCGTCATGGATGAAGGAATTCGAGAAAGGCGTTTTTTGATAAGAAACTGCCTGATTTCTCGCTCAATAGCACCGCATACGTCGGTGCAATCATCGCTCTGTTCGGCAGCCAGACAGCGATATATGCCAATAATTCCCATCAAGGTATGTATATCAGCGCCATCGGATAAGTTTAGCGCTTGCGATATCAGCCATTCGTCGACAGGCATTAGAGCACCAGCGAGAGCAAAAACGGCGGTCAAAGCATGAATATGTTTGTGCTAGTCAGTGTAGTATTGATCGGCACCGGGGCGGACTTATAGGTACCGAAGACGGATTCTAATGGGTAGTTTCACCGGAGGGAATAAGCAGACTTCAAAATAGCCAAGAACTAATAAGCTTGGGTTGAGTCGTGCCGCTGCCGAAACACTGCACTCTTAGTTAGGCAATTCTTTAAATTCCGACGCCGTCGCATCAATCATGAAAGACGAGCGATCGAACAGGATGCTGCAAAGTAAAGCGCGACTGTAAATTGCATAAAGCATTGCCAAAAATAGACTTGTGATTTGCACTAAGGAGGGCACGGGACTTGAACCCGTAAGCGATTTAACTGCAAATGAAAGCGTCACTTGTGCTTGCGTGAATTGTCAACAGTGCCGCGCTGCACTGGCGCTGCATTCTGAGTGCAGCAAGGGACAGCTCTTGGCGTCTTTTGACGCCGATTTGAAACAATAATTTGCGGCTGGAACAAACTACCGGGTACAATTCGCAAAGCAATCGTCACCTTGGTCGACCCGCTCAACGCAACAACTGCTAGGGAATAGGTTGCAATTTGGTCACACGTTTTGACTCAATCCACAACTTATACGGCTCTCCTTGTGCTCCAGAATCTTGCGGGTTCGTTGACGCTTTGGCCTGCTGTTGAAAAACTGATCCAGTTGTTATGAAGGTCTTTAGCCCGATGGGCAAGGAGACTTTCACAATGACGACGAAACGTAGGACGCGGCATAGTCCTGAGCAGATCGTGCGGAAGTTGCGCGATGCCGATGC
>DATJYL010000064.1 GCA_035499655.1 Pirellulales bacterium | reverse complement strand
CGCTGGGACCGAAACCCACTCGTCCATCAGGCCTTCCTCACCCTTGCCGCAGCGATCATCTGTTATCGTACTTGGCTTAATGAAAGCTAGTTTTGTCCGGTGGCTCTAAATCAAGATGCTGCGGGTTACTCGTACCGTATCTCGCGAATTTCAAACTTCATCGTCCCGGCGGGCACCGGAATTTCCACGCGCTGGCCAATTTTACCCCCCATCAATCCTTGTGCCAAAGGACTGGTGACGTTAATTTTTCCAGTGTCGTAATCTTCTTCGCCGGCTCCCACTAAGGTAAACGTTTCCTCGTCGCCGAAATCCAAATCCTTCACCACCACGGTGGCTCCAAACGCAACTTGATCTTTGGGCATTTTCGATATGTCGACCATCGAGGCCCGCGCCAACTTGTCGCGCAACACGTTGATTTTGGCCTGCAGCAAACCTTGCGATTCGCGCGCGCCGTGATACTCCGCATTCTCGCTCAAATCTCCCTCCGATCGCGCGCTGGCGATCCGTTGGGCAATCTTGGGCATTTCGACTTGTTCCAAATGATCCAGCTCGCTTTTCAGCTTATCGTAACCGGTGCGAGTCATCGGAATTAAATCAGACATAAGTACCTCGGCGCAAATCAAACAGCGCAAAAAAAACGCGGCCTCCCACCGGGGAGACCGATCCGATTATTGTGCCCTTGGAATGATCGCTTGTAAAGATGGGCTAAGCCGAGAAGCAGCTTTATCGAGGTCGCGTGTCTTCGGGCAAATACAACACCCGCCCGCACGATTTGCACAGTACCACCCGACCCATGTTGATTTCGTTGACCATGTTCGATGTCAACTGCTGGTAGCAGCCGCCGCAACTGCCTCCCTCGACCACGGCCATGGCGTCTTCCCCCTTGGCGTTCACGACGCGCTGATACAAAGCGCGAAAATCTTCCGGCAATGCCGTTTCGGCCTCCGCCAATTCCTTTTCCAAACGTTTTACGTCCGTCCGCAGCATTTCCTCTTCAGCGCGAATTTGCTGCTGGATTTTCGTCAGCTCTTCTTTGGCCTTCGTCACCCGGCCTTCCGCCTCCGGCACCAGGGCTTTCATGCCATCCAGCTTTTCCATCGCCTCCAGAATCTCGTCAGCCAAAACACTGCCGGCCATTTCGTCGGCGGCAATCTGGTCCTTTAGCGCCTGATATTCCCGGTTCGTGTTGGCCTGGTTGAGCTTAACTTTCAGGTCCACCACTTTTCCTTCGGCGGTTTTAAGCTGCAATTGTTTTTGATCCAGCGCCACGCGGTTAGCCTTCAAGTCGGCCTGAATCTTCGCCAATTGCTCTTCCGCTTGGGCCACGCCCGCCGTGCGCGACCGCACTTGTTTGGGCCCGCTTTCGAGCCGTTCGCGTAAATCGGAAAGTTGCCGGTGAATGCGGTGCAATTCACGCAAGGCGACGGCATTAACGGCCATGATGTTTAACTTCGCTTTGAGGTGCCAAGGATCAACAGCATACCCGCGGCGGGTATCCGTACTTAAAAAACTAATGTAGCAAGAATTTCCAAACAAAAAAACGGTAGTGGGCCAATTTGAACATAGCCCGACTGTGTCAGTCGGGAAAAGCGGCTGTCGGAATTTCAAACTGACCCACCACCAAAAAAACCGCCGGTCGCAGGACCGGCGGCGTTTTCTCGATGATTGACTTGAATTTCTCCATTTCTTCGTGTTCGTCTACCCGGCCAGCGGAGTAGCCACTTCCTCGGGCAGTGCCACCGGCAGGCCGCCCAAAAAACCTTCCAAATGCTGGCTCCGCACCGGATGTTGCAGCTTTTTCACCGCTTTGGCCTCAATCTGTCGCACGCGCTCGCGGGTCACTTTGAATATCCGCCCCACTTCTTCCAAAGTGTAAGTGTAACCGTCTCCCAGTCCATACCGCAGGCGAATGATTTCGCGTTCTCGATACGTTAAGGTTTTAAGAAGCGATTCAATCTTTTGCCGCAGCAAACCATTGCTGGCCGAATACACCGGGCTTTCGGTGCCGGAGTCTTCGATGAATTCGCCGAAACTGGCGTCTTCACTCTCGCCGACCGGCCGATCTAAACTCACCGGATGCCGCCCAATGTTCAGCACCCGCCGGGTTTCTTCCAGGCAAATATCTGAAGCCGCGGAAATTTCTTCCGGCGTCGGCTCGCGACCCATTTTTTGCTGCAACTGCTTGGCCACATTGCGCAGCTTGGAAAGCACGTCGATCATATGCACCGGAATGCGAATCGTGCGCGCCTGGTCGGCAATCGCCCGGGTAATCGCCTGGCGAATCCACCACGTGGCATAGGTGCTGAATTTGAACCCGCGACGATACTCGTACTTATCGACCGCTCGCATCAGCCCGGTGTTGCCTTCCTGGATTAAATCCAAAAAGCTCAGCCCGCGATTGCGATACTTTTTGGCAATGCTTACCACCAGCCGCAAATTGCCGCTGGAAAGCTGTCGTTTCACCAGCTCGTAATCGGTGAACTGCCGGGTCACGACCGCCAGGCGATTTCGCAAGCTGCGCGGGCTTTCCCAAGTCAGCATCATCAAGTCGCGCAGCTCTTTGCGGAAAGAAACCCATTCGTCACGATCGTTCGGATCGACAGCCAATTCTTTCATGCGACGGCGGATAAAATCCATCCGCCGCGAAAATTCTTGCAACTGCTTTACCAGCGGCTGCACGCGCCGAGTCCGCAAACTCAATTCCTCCACCAATTGCAGCGCCTTGCGGCGGCGGCGGCAAAATCGGCGTCGCGCTTCTTGCCGTTCCTGTCGCTCCGTGCTGCGGCGAATGAGCTTGCGGAAATCGTCCCGATTGTGCTGCCGAATCTGTCGCAACGTGCTCAAGTTGTGCGGCATCCGCGCCAAAATCTGATCTTTGGTCAGGCATTCCGTCAGCGACACCTTGATGGTGCGATCGAACGGCAACACGCCCTGTTGCACCTTCTCCAGCGTGTCGATCGTCACTTGCATGGCGAAGTTGCAGCCCAACACGGAGCGGCGGAACCGTTTCCGCGTCACTTCGATCTTCTTCGCCAGCGAAATCTCCTGCTCCCGCGTGAGCAGTGGGATCACCGCCATTTGGCTCAAATACATCCGCACCGGATCGTCGCTGAGCTTGGGCAAACCCTCGGCCGGCGCCGCCAGCGTTTCTTCTTCGGCGGGCTGCGCCGGTCCTGCCTGACCATCCGGCGGCGTCGAACCGGCCGGCGGATCGTTCAGCAGCTCGATTCCCGCTTCGTCCAACGCCATCAGCAGGTTATCGAGCTTCTCTGGGTTGACTGCCTCATCGGGCAGGTAGGCATTGACCTGATCGTACGTCAGATAACCTTGCGTTTTTCCTTTGGCAACAAGTTCGTTCAAATCCGTGATTGCGTGGTCCACCATTCCCTCCTCCGCGCCAGTTCCACCGGCACGTTAGGCTAACAACATTCCGGCCGGCCGGGCAACAAGTTTGCGGGAGTTGCACGGCCCACCGCGACAAGGCTCTCACCCCTCCATGGGCGAAGAAATGCCTTGTCGTGTTCGCTCTTGTTCGATCATTTGTTTCAATAGGGCCAACTCTTCCTCGGCCCCTAAATTTTTATCGCGCAACCGCCGGGCATGGTTATCGAGAGTGCGGTCTTGCTGGCTGCGCCGCAGCGTGGCCAGCAAATCGCGCAATCTCGTGGCGGGTTCCGCCGACGGCTTCATATTGCCGTTGTCGTCGTATGTTTTGGCTCGCCCTTGCTCGTCCAAATCGACCAACAGGCTCTTGATTTCCTGCTCGTCGAATTCCAGCAGCAGGCGATCAAAATCAGGTGTAACACCTGCCTGGCTCAAAAGGCAACAGCGCGTGAAAATTATTTTGGCGGCGGGCGATTCCATCTGCTCCGCCGAAACGACTTCCGCGGCCGCCGGAACGCTCTCGGGTTCCAACAATATGATTTCCAGCAACTCGCGCTCCCACATTTGCAGCGAAACTGCCGCCGCAGCCACCGCTGCATTCGCCGATTCCAAATCAGTAGTTTGTTCACTCTGGGCGATTGGCGAAGAAGCAGCCCGTCGACGCAAATCGCGCAACCGCATCCGCAATTCTTCTTCCGCCACGCTAAATTGCCGTGCCAACCGCGACAGCACTTGATGTTCACGAAGCCGCGCCTGGGCCGAAGTGCCCGATTGCAACCGCGGCGCCCGGGCCAGCGTCGTGAGCATGTCCTCCAAGGTCTGATTGATTTGGTGCATGGCCGGCCGGTCGCCCAGCTTATCCGTCATCACATTCAGCTTGTGCTCCAACGCATCGACGGCTCCATCTAAAAATTGACGAAATGCGTCCGCCCCGCGCTGCAGCAAAAAATCAGCCGGATCGAGCCCATCAGGCAACGTAACGATTCGCAAATCGGCCTGTTCGGCCACAAATAAACCCAAAATTTCGTTGGCCCGACGCTGCCCCGCCTCGTCGCCGTCCAACACCAAGGTGATGGAATCGGCAAATCGCTTTAACAACCGAATGTGCCGCTCTCCCAGCGCCGTTCCCAGTACGGCCACGGTGTTCTCAAATCCAAACTGTCGCGCCACGATGGTGTCGGTGTAACCTTCCATCACAATCGCCACCCGATTGCGGCCGATGGCATCGCGCGCTGTATCCAGCCCGTACAACATGCTGCTTTTGGAAAACAGCGGCGTCTCCGGCGAGTTGACGTATTTTGCCGGATTCTCCGCGGCCAGTTGCGGAAGGATTCGCCCGCCAATGGCCACCGGTCGACCCTGCAAATCGTGAATCGGAAACAGCACCCGGCCTCGGAACCGATCGTAATGCCCCGGCCCATCCTGTTTGCGGACAATCAAGCCGACGCTTTCCAACGATTTGGCGGCAATCTCAGTGCTGACCGCTTGCTTCAGCAGCCAATCCCAACGGTCGGGAGCGTACCCCAAATTAAAGCGACGAATGCTGTCGGCGGTGATTTTTCGTTCGGCCAAATAGCTGCGCGCCGGTTCCGCTTCCGGCGCACTGACTAGGAATCGATGGAATTGTTCTTGCGCCCAAGCCATGGCCTGGTAAAGCGGACGCTTTTCGTCTTTCTCCCCACCGCCTGTTGCCTGCTGCCTGCCGCCCGCCGCCCGAAGCGGAACGCCGGCCCGCTCGGCCAACATGGCCAGGGCTTCCGGAAATTCCACATTTTCCATCTTCATCATGAAGCTGAAAATGTCGCCTCCCACGTTACACACCCAGCATTTGAACGATTGCCGCTGGGGATTTACGTGCAGACTGGGCCGGGTGTCATCGTGCCACGGGCACAGGGCCTTGTAGTTGCGCCCTTCGCGTCGCAATTGCAGATAGCTGCCGACGAGCTCGACAATGTCGATCGCCTGCCGGACTCGCTCTTTGGTATCGAACAACGCGGGGGAAGCCACCGACAACTCCTTTGCGGTGCTTACGGGGGGAAAGGGGGATGTGGCCGGCGTCGAACTTCTAGGTCATCGATGCAAAGAACTCGGCCCGAGGGCCCACCCTGACCCTACCATTGCCAATTTTCAACCCTCTGAATGAAAACCGGCTTGCCATCCGTGGCAACGCGTCGATTATAGGACCGTTTCCGACGCTGGGTCAAGCCGATAAATCATCTCTGCCAGCACGGAAAACCTTGGCTAGAGGTCGTTTTTTTCGCCCCCCAGCGGGTATGATAGAGTTAGGGTGGAATTTCAAATTCGCGAGGAATTTTCCTATGCCGCAGGCCATTGTCGATCCGGCTGAATTGCGCCGCTTTGTGCAACATCTCAAGCAATTCAACGACGAAATGCTGGAGCAAATGCAAAACGCCCAACGGCAATTGACCACCCTCGGCTCCACCTGGCGCGACCAAGAGCACGAACGCTTCCTCGAAGAATTCGAGCAACAACTGCGCACCTTATCACGGTTCGTTGACATCACCAATCAGTACGTTCCGTTCTTGCTGCGAAAGGCGGAGCGAATTGAAGAGTATTTGCAGCAGCGCTAAAAAAGTACCGATCCTTTCCGATTTCTATCACTTCTGAGCAGGGCCATTCATGTCTGAAGCCCGCGTCACCGAGGTTGCCGCCATTGGCGAATTTCGCGCCGACCTGGTCGATTTTGCCGGCGCCGTCCGCCGCGCGCTGACCGACATCCAATTGGAAGTCCGCCGCGCCATGGATTGGATTACCGTGGAGCAACCCGGCCATTGGCAAGCGGAAGTCCGCCGCGGTTATGATGCCGTGGCTCGTGCCAAAGACGAATTGGCCCACGCCCGCACTTACAAGCAAATTGGCGATTACATTCCCTCCTGCGACGACGAAAAAAAAGCGGTCGAAATGGCCAAGCATCGCCTGGAACACGCCGAAGAGAAGCTTCAGACCGTGCGGCGCTGGACCATGGCCGCCCGCCGCGCCGTCGACGAATTTCAAGGACCCGTGCAACAACTCATGGGCCTGCTCGACGGCGATATTCCACACGCTATGGTCCTTTTGGAGCGGATGAGCATGGCCTTGGAACAGTACACCTCGGGCAGAACTCCCGCGGCCATCACCTGGGAAGAGCTCGCCGCCAACAAGCCTGGCCAGTCGATGGCTCGGCCAACCGACGAGCTTGCCGCCTCGCCGGCCGAAAAAAATGCGGATCAATCTACACCTCAAAACAGCTCATCGCCCCAGCCAGCCGGCAGCGTTAACCCCCGCGCCGCGGAGTCCAGCCTCCCATGAAAATTGCCGATTTAACGAGCGGCTCCGCGAAAATTGCCTCCGCCTACAAAACCTTGCGCCTGCAGTGGGAGTCGACCAAAGAACACTGGCACGACGACAACCGGCTCCGCTTCGAGGAAAACTATCTCGATCCGCTGGAACCGCAATTATCGGCCGCCTTGGACGCCATCGCCGCCCTGGCCGAAGTGCTGGGCCGCGCCGAACGTGAATGCGAATAGACTCCAAATCATTCGAAACTTCATCCAGCCGAAAATCGATAACGCACCGCCCGCTGGGCCACTCTCTTCAAATCACGCATGTCTTTTTCCACCGCCGCTCAACGTGAAATGCTGGCCGAGCTGTATCGGTTCTCCGCCGAACGCGAACAGGCGGAGCGGCACATGCGCGCCGAGTTCGAAACCGTCACGGCCCGCATTCAACGCGAGCTAAGCGACGCCCGCCAATCCGCCATCATGCGGTTCCAAATGGACCGCGACAACACGCAGCGCGAATTCGATTCCGCTCTGGCCGGAGCCCAAGCCGCCTACGAAACCCGCCACGACATCGCCGCCGGCGAGTTGCAGTCATCCCTCAAACACATCGAGTCCGAGTTCACCAAATCCCAAAACAAGGCCAAGAAAAGGCTGACCGAGGAAAACTGGGAAACCAACACCGTATACGAAGCCACGCACACCGCTCCCAAATTGCAATTCGATCAAGACCACCAAGAGATTCTGGCCCGGCACGATGTGTTGCGGCAGGCGGTCGAAGTGGCGAATCGGTATCTCGCCGTCTGCCGCTTGGGACGCCTGCGGCGGGCTCCAACCATGCAGGCCGAAACTGCCGCCTCGGATCCGGCTCAAACATGGCGCACGGAAGAAACTCCTCCCGAAAATGCCGCTGTGCAGCTCGGCGACCTGGCTGTGGCCGCCGTCAAACACTTAGAAGCGTTCCGCCAACTCCGCTGGCCCAAATTACTAATTGGCAAGCGGCCGGCTGGATTCGTATTTCTGCTGCTGGCCCTGGGATGTGGTTTGGGTTACCTGATTTTCGGTACCCGCAACTGGACAAGCTGGACGTGGCTCATTGTGGGTGCATCCGTCGGCGCGGCAGCTTCGGTAACGCTCCTCGTTTGGCTGTATCGCCAAGCCAAGGCTACCGCAGTAGAACCGTACGAGCTGTTTCACACCATGCTGCATCAATCCGAAGGGCTCCGCTTCGCTGCGTTGGAACAAGCCAAAACTCGCTGCAAAGAGGAATCCCGAAAAATTGTCGAGCGCCGCGACAACGAGCTGAAAGCCTCTCGCGAAAAATTCGAAACCAGCATCACCGAGGTCACTGCCCGCCACGATTCCGCTCTGCAGGCCGCTCACGAAAAGCACAAACACACGGAAGCGGAGCTCTTACAAACCCGCGATTCCGCCCTGGCCGAGGCCCACGCTTTTTATCCCCACCGGCTGGACGAAATCCAGCAGCGCTACCAGTCCGATCTTCGCTCCGCCCAAGAACACGCAGCCGCCGCCACGCTGGCCAACCGCGGGCGGCGCGATCAGGCCTGGAACAACCTGGCCGAAACATGGCGCTCCGGCATGGCTAAGGTCCGCGCCATCATCGAAGAAAACGTGCGGCAACATCAGCACTTCTTTCCCGCCTGGAACGATCCCCGCTGGAATACCTGGCAACCTCCCACTGCTGCCCCACCCACCTTGCCCTTCGGACTATATCACGTCGATTTGCACGCCATCCCCGGCGCTATCTCCACCGACGCGCAGCTCAATGGGCTCATTCCCACGCAGTTCGATCTTCCTGCGCTGCTGCCCTTTCCGCAAAATGCCTCGCTGTTGTTCAAGGCCGCCGGCGAGGGCCGCCACATCGCCATCGAAGCCGTCCAGGACATGATGCTGCGAATGCTCACCTCCATTCCGCCGGGCAAGGTGCGCTTTACCATTATCGATCCCGTGGGCCTGGGCGAAAACTTTGCCGGCTTCATGCACCTGGCCGACCACGACGAACTGCTGGTCACCAATCGCATTTGGACGGAGCCGGCGCACATTGAAGCCCGGCTTTCCGATTTGACTGAGCAAATGGAAAATGTCATCCAAAAGTATTTGCGAAACGAATTCCACTCGATCGACGAATACAACGTCTTTGCCGGCGAAGTGGCCGAGCCCTTCCGTGTATTGGTAGTCGCCAATTTCCCGGTCAACTTTACCGAAACCGCGGCCCGTCGCCTCACCAGCATTGCCAGCAGCGGCGCTCGCTGCGGCGTATACGTGCTAGTGGTGAACGATGTCAAGCTGCCGCTCCCGCCCGCCTTCGAAATGAAAGACGTGGAGCGTCACACGCTTACGCTCAATTGGAACGGCAAGCAATTCGTATGGCAGGATGCCGATTTCGAAAAATATCCGCTCCGTTTGGAATCGCCGCCGCCGGAAGAGCAATTCACGCCGCTGGTGCAAATCGTCGGTCGTGGCGCAAAGGCCGCCAAGCGCGTGGAAGTGCCCTTCGATTACGTCGCTCCGTCGCGCGATAAATGGTGGACCGGCGATACCGCCGGAAATATCCGCGTGCCGCTGGGCCGCGCCGGCGCCACCAAGCTCCAATACTTGCAACTGGGCGAAGGCACTTCGCAGCATGCACTCATTGCAGGAAAAACCGGATCCGGAAAATCTACCTTCCTCCACGCGCTGGTCACGAATCTCGCCCTGACATACAGCCCGGAGCAAATCGAACTGTACCTCATCGATTTCAAAAAAGGGGTCGAATTCAAAACCTATGCCACGCATCATTTGCCGCATGCCAGAGTCATCGCCATCGAAAGCGAACGGGAATTCGGCCTCAGCGTCATCGAACGGCTCGATGCCGAGTTGAAACGCCGCGGCGATTTGTACCGTAAAGTCGGCGCGCAAGATATCGCCGGCTACCGCGCGGCCGCCGGCGCGAATTCGATGCCCCGCATCATGCTCATCGTCGACGAATTTCAAGAACTCTTCACTGACGACGATAAACTCGCCCAGGACGCCGCCCTGCTTTTGGATCGACTCGTTCGCCAAGGCCGTGCCTTCGGCATGCACGTCCTCTTGGGTTCACAAACTCTCGGCGGTGCCTACAGCCTGGCCCGCAGCACGTTGGGGCAAATGGCCGTCCGCATCGCGCTGCAGTGCAGCGAGGCCGACGCCCATCTGATTTTGAGCGAAGAAAACTCCGCCGCCCGCTTGTTGTCGCGCCCCGGCGAAGCCATTTACAACGATTCCAACGGCACCGTCCAGGGCAACCATCCGTTTCAAATTGTCTGGCTGGGCGAGGAGCGACGCGAAATTTACTTGCACGGTTTGCAACAACTTACCCAGCAGCGCGTGGCGGAACAAACCCTTAAACCCCAGCCCGCGCCGATTGTGTTCGAAGGCAATCTCCCCGCCGATATCCGCAACAATCGCGGTTTAAGCGACCTGCTTCGCGCCGCCGATTGGCCCGTGCAATCGACCCCCGTGCATGCCTGGCTGGGCGAAGCCATCGCCATCAAAGATCCCACCGCCGCGGTGTTCCGTCCGCAAAGCGGCGACAACATGCTCATTGTCGGCCAGCGAGCCGAGCCTGCAATCGGCTTGCTGGCTTCCGCCCTGATAAGCCTGGCGGCCCAACATCGGCCCCGTTCGCAAGGGGGAGCGGCAGCCAGCTTGGCCGCCGGCAGCCCTGCGCGGTTCTACATTTTGGAGCACGATCGCCCGGCCGATTTGCCCATCGATCTACCCTTGGCTGACTACCGCGGTGGTTTGGCGGCGTTTTCCACCGTGTTGCCCCACCCGCTGCAATCCGCCAGCCGGCGCGAATTGCCCGCAACTTTGGCCGAAATCGCTCAGGAAGTGGATCGGCGGCAAGGGGCCGATGACCGCCAGGCTGCGGCCATTTACCTATTCATTTCCGATCTCGGCCGCTTCCGCGATTTGAGAAAAGACGAAAGCGACCTGGGCTATTCCTTCCGCGGCGGCGAAAAAGCACCATCCCCCGCCCAACTGCTGGGCAACATTCTGCGCGACGGGCCCGCCGTCGGCGTGTATACATTGGCTTGGTGCGATTCGTTCACCGCCGTGCAGCGCTCGTTCGATCGCCAAGCTCTGCGCGAATTCGCCCTCCGCGTGCTGTTGCAAATGAGCGCCAACGACAGCAGTCATCTCATCGATTCCCCCGTGGCCAGCAAATTGGGGCCCAACGTGGCGCTGTTCCACAACGAAGAAGAAGGCCGACTGGAAAAATTCCGCCCCTACGCTTGGCCCCCGCTCGATTGGCTGGCCATCGTTCAGGAACGCTTCAACTTGCGCGTCCCCGCCGAAAACGTATAGAGTTGAACCTCTTTTTTTTCGGCTCCGCGACCATCGCTCACTGCCTTCTGCCTTCTGCCCTCTGCTTTCTGCTTTCTGCCTTCTGCTTTCTGCCTTCTGCTTTCTGTCTTCTACCTTCTGCCCTCTGCACTTCATCACTGCAACTGTGCCGGCCGCTCCACCACGTCCACATCCAACATCATCTCTTTCCCATCGCGATATAACTTCACGGGCACTTTAGTTCCTATCTCCGTGCGGGCAATTAACAACCGCAATTCCCGGTCTTCGTTCACCGGTCGTCCGTTCCATTCCACGATAATATCGCCCGGTTCCAGTCCTGCTTTTTCCGCCGGCGAGCCGCCGGTCACGGCCATAATTACCGCGCCATTGGTTCGCTCGGCCGGCACTTTCAACTGCCCGGCCAGCTCGGGCGTAATCGTTGCCAGGCTCACGCCCAAATATCCACGGATCACTTTGCCATTGGCCCGAATTTTTTCGTACACCTCTTTGGCCACGTTGCTGGGAATGGCGAAGCTAATTCCCTGATACGTCCGTCCGAAAATTGCCGAATTAATTCCCACCACATCGCCGTTCACATCCACCAGCGGCCCGCCGCTGGAACCCGGGTTAATGGGCACATCGGTCTGTAAAAATTCCTGCAGCGGGCTGTTCCCCAAGTCGCGCCGGTTTTTGGCGCTGACGATACCCGCCGTAATGGTTTGATCCAACCCAAACGGATCGCCGATGGCCCACACCATTTCGCCCACGTCCAATTTGTCGCTATCACCCCACGTGATAGGAGTTAACCCCGATGCGTCGATTTTCAGCACCGCCAAATCCAGCGCCGGATCGACTCCCACCACTTCCGCCGTGACCGTCCGTCCATCATCCAGCGTGACGGTAATCTCCGTGGCGTTTTCCACGACGTGCAAGTTCGTGAGCAGGTATCCGTCCGCATCCACGACGCAGCCTGACGCCTCTCCTTCTTCCTCGAGGGAATTCGGCCGACCTCCAAAAAAGGGCGCAAACCCATTCCGTCCGGCGCGTAGTTCACGCCGCGTATCAATGTGCACCACGCTGGGCTTCACCTTGCGGTAGACCAGCGAAAAGGCCTTGCTCAGCGATTTCAAATTCAGTTCCGGCAGCGACTCCTGTAAAGCCTGCACTTCTTTTTTCGTCCGGGCGTATTCAATTTGCCCCAACAGCACGGGCAAAAAGGCCAACACAATCACGCCCAATAGCAACAACAGTAACCACGGCAACCGATTGGGCGGGCGTTCCCGCCGGTCCTGCTGCGGCGTGGCGGCTTGCCCAGAGTAAGCCGGATTATTGAAAGAATCCATGAGGCAAGGGAGGGTTTTCGGCCCGATGTAGTTCGCGTTTATTCCCCAAGAGAACCACAGTATACCGCATGCGTTGGCTGGTCGAAAGCTCCCGCCATGTATTCTGGCTACACTTGGGCACAGCTGGCGCGCGGCATTGCACTTGGGAAGCCTTTGTAAAAAGTTTCCGGTTTCGTCGGCCCCGAGGGGTCGTGCGTTTTTGGATGATGTCTACAACCGAGGACGGACTACCGCCCTGCGCACGATTGCCGTTAGGGCAATCGTGCTCGGTTGCTCCGATCGGCGGGGGGAATGCCTAACCCACCCATTAAAACTTCGGTTGCCGATCGACCTATCACGACCCCGGCGCTCGTTTTCTCCGTGCGACGGTCCGTTGCAACGGCAGATCGCAGGCAGAGGCGCTTTGTCGGGCCGACGTTCTTGGGAAGCGATTAGCAACTAGCGGCTAGCAATGAGCCAGCAGCAGAGCAATCAGCAAAGCTAGTTGCTAATTGCTATTTGCTTTTCGCTTCTTACTTCCGGAGGATAAACTCCGCAGAGGCACGTACTGCAAGGCGTCACGTCGTTCATATCCTGGTTCCAACGTAACAGTGGCCGGGCTACCATCCCGGCGGGTTTGCCTTTTGTCATGGATCGGCTTCTAGAAAACCGTGAGTTTGTGCCGCCAACGCCCGACTGACACAGTCGGGCTATATTCGTCGAAGCATTGGCTGCACCACTCCAATCCATCAAGCAGTCGAATCACGAAGGGTGTTACGTTCAATACGTTGCACGTAACAAAAAGAAGCATAACAAACCCGTGGCCCAATTCTCGAATAAGTTTTTTGATGTGTTCGATGTGCTATGCTTATTCCTCATTGTCCACCGGTGGATTAAGGTTGAATTTATGCCCGGACTGCCGCCATCTCGATGGTTTCCCTCCGCCGAATCGGCCGACGAATTCGGGCTGGTGTGCATCGGCGGAGATCTATCGCCTGAATGGCTGCTCGATGCTTACCGGCACGGATTGTTTCCGTGGCCCTTAATTCACGGCGTCGACGAGCCGCAATGGTGGTCCCCCGACCCACGCGCGATTTTCGAACTCGACCAATTCCACGTTTCCCGGCGCTTAGCCGATGTGATTCGTGGCCGAAAATTTAAGATTACCAGCGACAAAGATTTCGTCGGAGTTATCCGCGGTTGTGCCTCCACGGGCGATCGGCGCGGAAAAACATGGCTCACGCCGGAGATGATTGCAGCTTATCAGGAACTGCATCGGCTGGGACACGCCCATAGCGTGGAGGCCTGGGCAGCCGGCGAACTGGCCGGCGGCGTATACGGCGTGGCGGTCGGCGGTTTTTTTGCCGCCGAATCGATGTTTTACCGCCAGCGCGATGCCTCCAAAGTGGCGCTATACCATCTCATCCGGCACCTGCACCGACGACACTACCAGTTGTTCGATATCCAGCAGCTTACTGACCACACGGCCAGTCTGGGCGCGGTGGAAATCCCCCGCGACCAATATCTGCAGCGATTGGCCGATGCCTTGGAACAATCCGTCCAGTTCGCCAACTTGGAATCCATCCATGACTGACGTTCTTCAATTTGAAGCGGCCGATGAAACGGCCACGCTGGCTTTCGGTGCGGCATTGGCAGAATCACTTCTGGCCACACAGAAGCACAATGCAATCGTCGCGCTAATTGGCCCTTTGGGGGCCGGCAAAACCCGGTTGGTGCAGGCCGTAGCGCATGCCGCCGGTGTGGAACAGGCAGCCATCGCCAGTCCCACGTTCGTGCTCATTCACGAATACATGGGCCATGTGCCAATTTTCCACTTCGACGCCTACCGGCTGCGCAGCGAAGTCGAATTTATGGCGCTCGGGCCCGAGGAGTACTTTGCGCAACCAGGTTGGTCGTTTGTCGAATGGGCCGATCGCGTGCCGAATTGCCTGCCGTCCAACCGGTTGGAGATTTCCATTTTGCCAACCGGCCAGACGGCGCGGCAGTTAACCATCCGGGCGCTTGGCGCGCCGTATGAAAAAACGCTCGACGAATTAAATCGCCGGCTTACTTTTTATTAACCTCGACATCAGCTCCGGGAGTTTTCACTTCCGTTCCATTTTTATCCGACTGCACGGTCGTTCCCGGTCCTTGCACTTCCACGGCCGGATTGTTCGGCGGCGGAGTCGGATTCGGCTGTGGATTCGGATTATTGCAGGCCGCCATGGGCAACAAAACCGCGACAAAAGCAGCCAGTGTAAAGCGCTTCATGATTAGGCTCCAAAAAGAGAAAACATCCGCCTAGACAAACGTTTGTGCTGAGCAAATTGCGTACCTTACAAAATGAATTTGCTCAAATCTTCATCTTCGGCCAAAGCAGAAAGTTTTTGACTGACGTAGGGCGCGTTGATCGGCACGTGGCCATTGTGCATGTCAGGCGCCTCGAAGCTCAACTCTTCCAATAATCGCTCCATGATCGTGTACAGCCGCCGAGCGCCGATGTTCTGCGTCGTTTGGTTGACGCGAAAAGCAAAATCCGCCAGCGTTTCGATGGCATCGGTCGTAAATTCCAATTCCACGCCTTCGGTGCCCAACAGTGCGATGTATTGTTTGGTGAGCGCACTTTTGGGTTCCTTGAGAATCCGGATGAAATCGTCCTTCGTCAGATCGGTCAGTTCCACGCGGATGGGAAACCGGCCCTGCAACTCCGGCATCAGGTCGCTGGGCTTGGCCCGATGAAATGCACCGGCGGCGATAAACAGCACGTGATCGGTATGAACATAGCCGTAACGAGTTTGAATGGTGGTGCCCTCGACAATCGGCAGCAAATCGCGCTGCACGCCCTGGCGCGAAACGTCGGCCCCTTTGCCTTCGCTGGCCACAATTTTATCGACCTCGTCCAGGAAAATGATCCCCAAGTTCTCCGCCAATTCAATCGCCTGCTGATGAATGTTCTCCTTGTTCAACAAGGCCTCGCATTCATGGTCGAACAAAATTTTTCGGGCTTCGGCCACGGTAACTTCGCGGCGGGTGGTGTTCTTGGGCAAAATTTTCTCGAACATGCCCTGCAGATCGAAATCGACTTGCTCCATCCCCATGCCGGTGAACATCATCGGCACGGCTTTTTGCTCGATAGTCAGTTCCACTTTGCGCTGTTCCATTTCTCCGGCAGCCAACATGGCCCGCATTTTTTCCCGCGTGCGTTCGTGGCGCTGGGGAGAATCGGGGCTGTCGGGAGCGGTGTCGTAACTGGGGGGCGCAGGAGCCAGCAGATCAAGCAGGCGTTCGCCAACGCGCCGTTTGGCTTCCTCCTCAACGTTCTTTCGCTCGCGCTCCGTGACCAGCGTGATGGCATTTTCAACCAATTCTCGCACCATGCTTTCGACATCGCGCCCGTAGTAGCCAACCTCGGTGTACTTGGTGGCTTCGACTTTAATGAACGGCGCACCGGTCAACTTGGCCAGGCGGCGGGCGATCTCCGTTTTGCCGACGCCCGTGGGTCCAATCATCAAAATATTTTTGGGCGCAACTTCGGCCTTCATATCGTCTGGCAGTTGCTGCCGCCGCCAGCGATTGCGAATCGCGATGGCTACGGCGCGCTTGGCATCGGCCTGCCCGACAATGTGCCGATCCAACTCAGCAACTATTTGGCGTGGGGTGAGTTCTTGCATGGGGAAGCAGGTCTCGTCAAATCGAAACGGCAACGGAACAGGCTTAGGATTGAAATCGATTCAGTTCTCGCCGGCGAATTCCTCAACGTTGATGTTCATGTTCGTGTAAATGTCGATCCCCGCGGCAATTTCCAACGCCTTGCGAACGATTTCCCCGGCCCCCAACGTCGAATTGGCCACCAACGCCCGGGCCGCCGCCACGGCGTAAGAACCGCCCGAGCCAATCCCCAGTACGCCATCGGTGGGTTGAATCACATCCCCGGTCCCGGTGACCAGCAGGGTATGCTTGGAATCGACCACGGCCAACAGTGCTTCCAGCCGTCGCAACACCCGATCGGTGCGCCATTCCTTGGCCAGCTCGGTAGCGGCGCGGGGCACGTTGGATGGAAAATCTTTCAGCTTGGCTTCAAATCGTTCCAACAGGGCGAAGGCGTCGGCGCTGGAACCGGCGAAACCGCAAATGACTTTTCCTTCGGCCAGGCGTCGAATTTTGACCGCGTCGGCCTTCATCACGGCGGTGCCCAACGTCACTTGACCATCGCCGCCGATGGCCACTTTGCCCTGATGCCGCACGGTGAGAATGGTCGTGGAGCGGATTTTCATGGCGTAGCAGGAAGGCAGCTAGGAGTGCGGAGCTAAAAAACTTTTTCTGTGCGAACGTTCAGACTAACGGAAATCAGTATGGCCCAAAAAACGCTCGTCTGCCAGGGGGAGGAGCCGCAACGTATAATTCCGCAGTTACCCAAAAGCCTTGCCACCAGCATCGCGCAGCCACCGTTGATTGCATGCCGCAAACCACGACATATCATATTCCCGCGCTCGATTGTCCCGACGAACTGGCGCTCATTCAGCGCAGTTTGCGCGGCACGCCCGGCATTGCGCAAATTGTTCCCGATTATTTGTCCCGCAATTTACATGTCGAGTACGATCCAGCAAAAACAAAACCGGCTTCCATTCAACAAGCCATCGAAGCAGCGGGATTTCCCGCGCAGATCGCGCTTCCGGTCACCTCCGTGCAACTTCAGGCTGCAGGGGAAAGCGGGTCGAGCAGGATGCCCCGCCCGATGATCGCCAGCGGTTTGCTGCTGCTGGCAGCCACGGCGGCGCGTGTGCTCGCTGGAAGTACGACTTTTCCCGTGGTTGCGCTGACCATTGCGGCGACGATCGTGGCAGGAATTCCGGTGGCCGCGGCAGCTTGGCGGGCCGTGCGGTTGCGCGGGCTGGACATGAATGTACTTATGACTGTTGCCGCCACCGGGGCCATTGCCATTGGAGACTATTTCGAAGCCGCGACGGCGATGTTTTTATTCGCCGTGTCGTTGTGGCTGGAACGATTGAGCTTATCGCGTGCCCAACGTGCGATCCGTTCGTTGGTGGAACTGGCGCCCAATGTTGCGCATCGATTATTGAATCACGGCACGTCAGCGGAGAGTGTCGCCGATGTGAATCCGGTGGATTTGACCATCGGCGAGCAAGTGCTGGTGCGTCCCGGCGAGCGTATTCCGACCGATGGCGATGTGTTGACGGGTGAATCGGCGGTTAACCAAGCGCCGATCACCGGCGAGAGCGTTCCGGTTGAAAAGCGCCCCGGCGAAAAAGTGTTTGCCGGCACGCTCAACGGAGAAGGGGCGCTGGTGTTGGCAGTCACCCGCACTGCCGAAAACAGTACGCTGGCTCACATTGCGCGGCTGGTGAACGAAGCCCGAGCCACCCGTTCGCCCACGGAACGTTTTGTCGATGCATTTGCCCGCCGTTACACGCCAGTGGTCATCGCACTGGCGCTGGCGATGATGATGATGCCGCCGCTGTTGGCAGTGGCCGGAGTCCACTGGGCTTCAGCCGTCGGAACTTTCGATTGGATTCAGCGCGGGCTGGTGCTGTTGGTGATTGCCTGCCCGTGCGCTTTGGTGATTTCGACGCCGGTCACGATTGTGAGCGGACTGCATCAGGCTGCACATGCAGGCATTTTGGTGAAAGGGGGAGAATTTTTGGAGAAGGCTGCGGGCATCAGGTGCGTGGCGCTGGACAAAACGGGGACCATCACCACCGGCAGCATGAAGGTAGTGGGCGTGGAGGCATTCAACGGCCGATCGAGTGAAGAAGTTATAAAACTTGCGGCGGCGCTGGAGCGAGACAGCGAGCATCCGCTGGCACGAGCGATTAGTGCGGCAGCCGTTGAAAGCGGGTTTGCGTCTTTTACCGCTACATCGGTAACGGCCCTGCGTGGACTCGGAGTGCGCGGGGAAATCAGCGGCAATTCGTATTTTTTGGGAAACGCCAGAATATTCGCTGGCTCGGAATTCCAATTGTCGAACGAAGATGCCGCTCGACTTAAGGAATTCGACGTGTCGGCGGCCACCATGGCATGGATTGGCACTTTCGACCGATTGCTGGGCGTGATTCGGCTGGCCGATCAGCCGCGGCAAGGCGTTGCCGAAGCCATTGCACAACTCCGCGGCCAGGGAGTCGAGCGGATTGTTATGCTTACGGGCGACAATACAACGGTAGCCAAGGCGATAGCGCGCGAGATTGGCATCGAAGAGGTTCACGCTGATTTGCTGCCCCAGGATAAAATCGAGCGGGTGAAAACGCTGGCTGGGAAGGGCGGCTTAGCGATGGTGGGCGACGGCGTCAATGATGCGCCGGCACTCGCTGCCGCCGATGTGGGAATTGCGCTGGGTGGACAATCGAGCGATACCGCCCTGGAAACGGCCGACGTCGTGGTGATGAATCCGGATTTATCAAAGGTCGCCGATTTGATTCGCCTTAGCCGGCGCTGCCGTAGAATACTCCAGCAAAACATCGGTTTTGCTTTGGCGACCAAATTGGGAGTGATGATTCTGGCCGCATTTGGCGACGCCAACATGTGGATGGCCGTTGCGGCCGACGTGGGAGCAAGCATGCTGGTGATTGCCAACAGCCTGCGGATCATCAAATGGCAGAAGCCGCTGTGATGATTGAAGAGTGCATCATGCGGCGACGCGGCCGGTTTGCATAGTTTTCAATTCCACGGTAATCGGTCCGTGGAGCGCGGCTTCTAAATCGGTCATGGCGCGGGCAGCTACGATGCCGTCGACAACTCTGTGATCGCACAGCAGCGTAACCAAGGTGTGGCCACTTTCATCCAGCGGACCGTAGGTGAGGCTGGACGTTAAGCAAGTTTGGTGCATGCGATTCAGCACTCCTTGCCCTGCGAGCGTGCTCATGGTGAACGTGCCTAATCGCCTGGCACGTTTGCCGCCGGCGAAGTTCATATTCCACCAGTAGAGAAAACGACGCAGCGGCATGGGCAGTCGGCTTAACAATACGTGCCGACGGAACACGGCTTCGACGGGCTCATTTTGGTAAGCGTCCAGAGCGTCTTGCAAGTCGGCCAACGACCTGTTCTCCGGCCTTACTAAGCTGCCCCAGCAGATGCGATCTTCCCCCAAATATTTCCGATTAACGACGACCATGGCCGTGCTATGCGACTCTTCCATAAGGTGCGGCCAAGGCCAGCGAATGTAGGCTTGCCGCAAGGGGCTATGCTGTTTCACGGCGATGGCATAGGCCTTTACAAAAATGACGGCCCAAGAAATTCGTCGGTTTGCTGATTTCCGCAGTTGAGCAACATTGGCCAAGTCAAACGCTTTTTCGATCGGATACAAGGGCACATGGCGCGCGAAAAACAGACCATCCAGCACTAAGCGGCGGTTGATGGAAATCGGCACCCATTTCCGGCCGAAGGCGCCGGACGCTGAGACGGCACCTTCAGACTCAGTCTTAGGGCCAGAATGATCAATCAGCTGATTCATAGTGAACCGTGTTTAACATGAAGCGGGAAAATCGGGCAAGATCGGTTGCAGATCACCACTAGAAACCGGCCGTTTTGATCGCTATGCTCGCAAGCATGGATGAGAAATCAACGCTTCCGCGCAGTCCTGAATTGATGACAGCCGGCGACACGGGCTTGCTAGTTGTAGACGTGCAGCAAAAGCTGATCGGCCTGATCGATGGACACGCGCAGATCGTGTGGAACATCCGCCGACTGATCGATGGAGCGAAACTGTTGGGATTGCCGATTTTTGCAACCGAGCAATATCCGCAGGGTTTGGGTCCTACAGCAGCGGAGTTGGCGTCAGGGTTGGATCATGTGTTCGATAAAACGGCATTTAGCTGCGGCGGCTGTCCCGCATTGTGCCGCGAATTGGAAAAGGCAGGGAAGCGCAAGTGGATGGTGTGCGGGATCGAGGCGCACGTTTGCATTCAGCAAACGGTGCTGGATTTGCTGGCCGAGGGATTTAGTGTTTACGTGGCGGCTGACGCTGTGGGTTCGCGATCACGGTTCGATTACGAAATTGCCTTGCGACGGCTGGAAGCGGCCGGCGCTACGTTGACGACGGTCGAAGCGGCGCTGTTCGAATGGTGTCAAGATTCCAAAGCGCCGCAGTTCAAACAAATCAGCAAAATGGTGCAAGAAAAGCCGCCTACGTAAGGCAGGCAGCCAATTGAGGTTTTGCAGTGGCTTAACATTGAGGAGTTATTTCATGAGCACGCCGGTCCCGACTAAAGACACCTTTCGCGAGATGTATGCCCAGGCGGCGCCGTGGGATATTGGCCGCCCGCAACAGCCCTTTGTGCAGGCGGCTGGGGAAATTCAAGGATTGGTTTTGGATGCCGGCTGCGGCACGGGCGACACGGCCCTGTTTTTTGCCGAGCGTGGCTGCACGGTCACCGGCGTCGATTTTTTGGAGGAGCCGATACAGCGAGCCAAGCAAAAAGCTGCTCAGCGCAAAATTCAGGCCACATTTTTGGTGCATGATGCGTTAAAATTAAGCGCGCTGGGTCAGCAGTTCGACAACGCCATCGACAGCGGTCTATTCCACGTATTTTCAGACGATGATCGTAAACGCTACGTCGCCGAATTGGCCGCCGTTTTGAAGCCCGGCGGAAAATATTTCGTGATGTGCTTTAGCGACAAAGAACCGGGAACGGAAGGGCCGCGGCGTGTTTCGAAAGCAGAAATCGGGGCCGCTTTTACTCACGGCTGGAAAATTGAATCGATCGAGGCGGTTCACTTCGAAATTTCTGCCACGTTGCCGCGGCACATGCAATTCAGCCCCGGCGGTCCGCAGGCCTGGTTCGCGAAAATTCGCCGCGAAAAATAAGCGGTTATTCCTGGGCGTGCAGCAACGTCAGCCGCAGCAAGTTGAGCGCCTGCTTGCCGCCGCGGGTTTTGAGAATTTCGGGATGGCCGGCGTAGGGGGACGATTTCGCGCTTACTTTGTGCGGGCCGGCCACGGCAAAATATAACAGCGGCGGCTCGGCGGCCTGCGGACCGACCGTGGGCAACTGACCGAGGGCCAGACCGTAATCGGCGCCCAGTTTTTCGCGACAAGCCTGGGCCATTTCGCGGACCATTCGTTCTGCTTCTTGCGGCGATGAAGCTGGCGAAGGCTGGATTCCCAATAGTGAAGTTAACGCCGCGGAATTTCGCACGACCACGCCGCCTAAAAAATGCTCGGCGCTAGCGGGCACTTCGGCCAGCCAATGTGAGATCATGCCGCCGGAGCCCCATTCGGCGGTGGCCAAAGTTTTACGTTGAGCATGGAGCAGTCGCATCACGGCGTGTTCGAGTTCATCGTCGCCTTCGCCAAACACCAAATCGCCCAGGCACTCGTGAATGGTAGCGATAGTCGGTTTCATGACCCGATAACAATCTTCCGCCGTGTTGCCGGCAGTGGTAATGCGGAGTGTGATGGTTGCGCCATGGACGGTGATGCCGACCTGCGGCTCGCGGCCTCGGCGGATTAAATCGGGCAGCATGGCTTCCAAATCGCTTTCGCCCACGCCGAAACATTTGATTTGCTTGTGGCGAATGACACGCGGCGAACCAAGCAAGGCCGAAATTGCGGGGGCGACGGTTTGGTCCCACATTTCGCGCATTTCGGCCGGGACGCCGGGCAGTGCAAAAATGCGAGTTGATTTACGATTGGGCCCTGGCAGTTCGAGGTCGATGCCAGGCGCCGTGCCGGCAGGGTTTGGAATCACTCGACTACCCCGAGGAAACATGGCCTGCACTTTATTTCGCTCCGGCATGGGCCGTTTGCGGCGGGCAAACAAACTTTCGATGTACGCCAGCGCGTCCGGATCAAGAACCAATTCCACGCCGGCGGCGGCGGCCAGGGCATCGCGGGTGAGATCATCGGCCGTTGGTCCCAAGCCGCCGGTGGCAACGACAATGTCGACACGCTGGGCAGCTTGACGAAACACCTGCACGTTAGCGTCGAGATTATCGGCAACGGTGGTGTGATACAGCACGCTGACGCCCAACTCGCCTAGCCGAGTGCTGAGCCACTGGCTGTTGGTATCGAGCCGCTGGCCGCTGGTGAGTTCGTCGCCTATGGAAATGACTTCGGCGTGCATTGGTAATTAGCAATTAGCAATTAGCAATGAGCAATGAGCAATGAGCAATTAGCGATTAGCTGTGAGGCTGGTTCAGTGCTTTTTCGACGATGGATTTGATTTCATCTGAAAGCGGCAATTGAAGCGCCGCTTGATGCCCACGTGCGGACATTTTTTTCCAGGTTTTACGGACGATGTCGATGAGTTTGGCCTCGTCGTGTTGACGCGAAAATTCGGCGAAGTAGTTTTCCAAGAACACGAGACAGACCACGTCTTCCAAAAGTTGAGCTTCGGGATCGAGTTTGAGCCGTTCCTTACGGACCAGCGATTGGACGCGACCGATGGTCGATTCATCGTAGCCGACCGCGTGCAAGATTTCGCCCAGCTTTTCGGCGTGCATTCGCTGGCAGGCGCTTCGCCAGCGATGGTAGCCGGCGCGATCCAGCGGATAATGGTTGCGCGGAATGGTCCAGCGGCAAATGTGTTGGCCGCGGGCGGCCAAACGGAGTGCTTCGGAAGCGTCGGGCGAGAGCCGATTGAGCCAACCGGTCATTCGCTGAGAGTAGAGCAGTTCCTTGGGCTGCTCGCGGCTTTGAAACATTTCGCGATTGGGATCGGCGGCGTTGGCGGCGTCGATGCGGGCAATCGCGGTGGTGAATAGTTCGGAATAGGGCATTGGAAATGGGGTTGCGCTTCAGTGCTAAACCGCAAGCGGTTTGGGTTACGTTTTTGGCGCCGTCGCACCGGGGCCGATTAAGCGGCTGGGGGGGCGGCCGACCAGCACGCTGCACATGCCGCCGCGTTGGGCGACGTTGACCACTTGCTTTTGCGAAGCGCGGCCCAACAGTGCCAGCCCATATTTCGTGGCTGCAAAGCCCATCACGGTGTAAAACGGTTCCACGTGAACCGTGCCATCGTCGCCGAGGAACGGAAACTCGCCTACGGGAATGGCTGCCAACCGTTGGACGACCCAATCGCCTGCGGCGAGCGCCTTTTCGATGGCCTGCTCCCATTCATGCGCTTCCAGCAAGTGCCCCAGCAGGACGCGGTCGCCGCCGTAGCTGCGATTGGGTTTAAGCACCAGCATGTCTTGATGATTGCGGGCGAACTTCAACAAATCGCCGGTTTCGCCGTCTGGAAGCGTGGTGCGGCGATCGTACAACAGCCGTGTCCAGGCCACGTGGCGGCGAAAAACTTGCCGTTCGTCCGCGTTGAAGTACCGGCGGGCGAGTGTGGGCTCGGTGAGAATTTCCCACGTGCTTTTGTGGTCGAAATCGCCGGCCAAGGAGGAAATCATGCGGTTTTCGCGAAACAGCTTGCGCATCGGCTCCACGTTCACGCCTTCGTCACGGGACAAGGCAATGAGATCGCGGACTTCGTAATCGCGGTATGCCACGTCGATCGACGAGCCTTCGTACATGACTTCATCGCCTTCGATGTACAGTTCCGCCGGATCGGCGTGTAGAATTTTCAGCCCGTGGCGATGCAAATAATACTCGGCCAGAGCGGTCTGTTCGTCGATTCCGCTGCCGGCGTACTTCGGCTCGACGAAGCAGACATGTTGCCCGGGGCGGCCAATGGCTTCCAGATGATCCAGCAAGTCTTGAATGAACAGCTCGCGCAGATCGGGGCCAGGCTCCAGTTGTAACGTGGGATCGAACCGCTGCAGCACCGGCACGACGAAATCGGCAATCAAGCGATCGCAGGTGGGAGCGAGATGAATGCCGCCCACGCCCGACAGATTAGGCTCGATGAACCGGAGCGAATCTTTCCACATGGGGCTGGTGAATTCAATTACCCCGTCGAGCCTGCCGAAAACCGGATTGTTGTCGCGCTGGCTGGGGCCCCAACTGTCGTGCAGCCAGGCTTCCTCATCTTCCGACAGAGGAACAATGCGGCGCACTTCGGCATCAGCCAGATACATTTCCGGTAACCGCTTCAAAGCGTTGAGCAATGTGAGCGACACGAAGTGGAGATAGGCCGCCTGGTCGGGCATGACGGCGCTGGGGCGCAACAGCACGCGGATGGTTTCCACCTGGCCGTCGCGCTCGTAGATCATGCTGCGGCGGCGGGCCTCTTCATGAACGCGGGTCATTAAGTCGGCCAGTTCTTGCTGCGAAAGCGCGTAGAAGACCTTGCGCACTCGGCTGTCGAGGCTTAAACCACTGAGGCCCAGTTCTTCCAGCGGCGTTAACGTGGCGAGGCTCCTGAAAAGGTCGGAAGCTTGAATTATTTGTGCGATTGATAAAACTTGTTGGCGGCGGCGAGCGATGCGCCGTGGGGAAACTTGCAACCTTGCTTAGCGAGAAGTTGCTCCAGGGCGGAAAGCACCAGCAGCACGTTGTTGGGGCGGGCGCCGTAGCCCATCAGTCCGATGCGCCAAACTTTGCCTTTGAAAGCACCCAGGCCGCCGCCGATTTCGATGCCGAAGCGCTCCAGCAATCCGCGGCGAACGGCGACATCGTCCACGCCTGCGGGGATTTTCACGGCGTTGAGCATCGGCAGTTGATGGCCTTCCTGAGCGGAATAGCCGATGCCAATGGCGGCCAGGCCAGCTTTCAGCGCAGCGTGATTCCGGGCATGGCGCGCCCAGCAGTTTTCCAAGCCTTCTTCGAGAATGATCTGAACGGCCTCGTAGAGACCATAAGTCATGTTAATGGGTGCTGTGTGATGATAGACCCGCTCTTGGCCCCAGTATTGCGAAAGCAGGGTCACGTCGAGATACCAGCTTTGTACTTTCGTTTTGCGGGCGCGGATTTTTTCCATCGCCAGCGGTCCGAAGGTTATGGGCGCCAAACCCGGCGGGCAACTCAGACATTTTTGCGTGCCGGAGTAGACGACATCGAGCTGCCAGCGATCGGTTTCGACGGGAATGCCCCCCAGGGCGGTGACAGCATCGACGAGCAATAGCGCGCCGGCATCGTGAACGAGGCGGCTGATTTCTTCCAGGGGTTGGCGAGCGCCGGTGGAAGTTTCGGCCATGACGATGCCCACGATTTTGGGTTTGGATTTGGCGAGCGCGTCTTTCAGATCGGCGGGAGAAAACACTTCGCCCCAGGAGCGCTCCACTTTGACGACGTTGGCGCCGGCGCGCTGAGCCACATCGGCCATGCGGCCGCCAAACACGCCGTTGATGCAAACGAGCATCGAATCGCCGGGCTCGACGACATTGACCACGGCCGTTTCCATACCGGCGGAACCCGTGCCGCTGATGGCCAGGGTCATTTCGTTTTTGGTGCGGAACACTTCACGCAGCATCTCCTGCATGCGGTTCATCAGCTCCAAATAGTACGGATCTAAATGGCCGACAGTGGGCTTGGCCATCGCTGCCAACACGCGGGGATGAATGTCGCTGGGACCAGGACCGAGCAGGATGCGGACCGGAGGATTAAGATCGGGATGCATCGAAGCAGGAGGGTTTGGATTGCAGAATGCGGGAAGTTGACTGGTTACTGATTGCAGAATGTAGATTGCAAATGGAGACCGCTTCAACCTTGCCGACGATCATTGTGGCAAGCGTCCACAAACCTGCCAAGGTTCCCTACTAGAAAGCTGGACAGCCGGTTACGCGGCGGCGCGTTTTTTTGACGGGCGGTTGTCTCTCCAGCGGCGGTGGACCCACCAGTATTGCTCCGGCGCGCGACGGACAACGGTCTCCAGTACGCTCGTGTACCACTGCGTTAGCGAGGCAACGTCTTTCAACGCGGGGTTCATAGTGGCTGGTTCCAGCATCGTTTCCATCGCCATTTCGTATTGCAGCGGGCGGCTCAGGCGACGGGCATAACCGACCATGAGCGGTGCATCATGGGTCAGCGCGAATACGGCAATGGCCTTGTGCGTGGAGGCGGGGCGGTTGAAAAAGTTCACCCAACAGCCTTTCGGACCGGCGTGTTGATCGGCCAACACCCCAAGTGTGCCGCGTCCTTCCAATAGTGCGGCCGCTTCCTGGGCGCTGCCTTGCTTGGGCAATACGTATTGCCCTTTAAGCGCGCGAAAGTGGTTTACAAAGCGGTCCAAGTACGGATTGTCTAGAGGTCGGGCCACCGTGAACGTGGGGAAACCGAACAGGCCGAGGGTATATCCGGCTAGTTCGAAATTGCCGTAATGCCCGGAGACGAACACGCGCGGCCGGTTGCGGAAAAGTTCACGCATCATCCACGATTCGTTTTTGAAGCGGATGTAATCGCGCCAATTGGTGTCGTGCACTTTGCGTGGAAAGTGGGCAATTTCGGCCAACATTAAAAACAGATGTTCCCACATGCGGCGAGCCGTTTGGCGGCGGGCTGCAGGAGACAGCGTAGGAAAAGCAAGGCGAAGATTGTCGTCGATAACGTCAAAACGAAGCGGGATGACTACGGTCACCAGCCAGGCTAAACCCTGGGCCAAGCGCTTGCATGTTTCGATACTGACCGCCTGCAGCAGGCAGACGAAAATACGAACGACCAAATAAACCGCGAAATGGCCGGCAGCGGTAAGGCGGGAGGACATGGAGATTTCGAATGTCTAATGTCTAATGACGAATGACCAAGGGCCAAGAACCAGCACGAATGACCCATGAAGGGCAGATTTTAGCCGCGACGCGCCAACGGAGCGAGTGCAAATTGCAGAGTGCAAAATGACGGCAGATGCAGTCCACCGGCGATGGCATCGTCGGCTTGATTAGGAAGATTTATCGCGCTGGCGGGCGGCGAGTGCGGGATCGTCTTTCAAGGGCAATTGCACGGCCTGGCGCGTTTCGGCCGATTTGTAAATGGCCAGAATGATTTCGACCGAACGGCGCCCTTCGTGGCCATCGATGGCGGGGACGCCATTGTTTTTGATCGCGCTCAGCACGTCGGCAAACTGCAGGGCATGGCCGTGATGACCGATGGCGGCCGGGTCGCTAGCGCCGCCGCCGGTGCTGCGAGCTTGGGCCATGTGTTTGCGAATGGCTTCGTCGCGCGGATGCGGCTGGGCGAAATCCCAGGTTTTGATGTCTTCCTCTTCCATCACGGCGGTGCCTTGGTCGCCGTGAAGTTCGATGCGCTTGAGATAACCAGGATATACCGCCGTGGTGGCTTCAATAATGCCCAGGGCTCCATTGGAAAAGCGGAGCGTGGCCACACACGTATCTTCCACGGCGATACGTTGGTGGGCCAGGGTGGCGGTGTGGGCCGTGACTTCGGCCACGGGGCCCATGAACCAGGTGAGCAAATCGACGCTGTGGACGGCCTGATTCATCAGCGCGCCGCCGCCGTCGAGCTGCCAGGTGCCGCGCCAAGCGCCGCTGTCGTAATACTGCTGCGTGCGGAACCATTTCACATAAGCATCGCCCAGGGTGAGGCGGCCGAAGCGTTGTTCGTCGACAGCCCATTTCATTTGCCGGCTTGATTCGTGGAATCGAGACGGGAACACGGCCGAGAGCTTGACTTTATTTTTTTCGCAGGCGGAGATGATGGCGTCGCAGCGGGTGAGCGTAATTTCCAATGGTTTTTCCACGATGACGTGCTTGCCGGCCGCGGCGGCGGCGACGGCAGGCTCCATGTGGGCGCCGCTGGGCGTGCCAATGGTGACGACGTGCACGGCCGGGTCGGCCAGCATTTCGTCCAGCTTGGTGTATCCGCGGCAGCCAACTTCGGCAGAGAATTTTTCCACTGCCGGAGCGTAACTATCAAAACATGCCACAAGCTTGGCGTCGGGCACCTCGGCAATGGCCTTGGCATGAAAACGAGCGATCATTCCGCAGCCGATAATTCCGAAACCGTAGGGCATGGGTATGTGGAGTTCGTGGTGAGGGGTGTGTGGTTCGTGGAAAAGCGGTGAGCGAAGAAAAGAGTTGCGAGAAGCGATGAGCGGTTGATTATAAACAGAGTAGGGGGGTGGTCGAAAGTGCCTGGGGAAGATCGGGGTCTTAATGCACTTGCATTGACGGCTGGCTGGGGTGGAATATAGCGAACCCCAGCGGCACATTTCTGGAGGCTCGGCGGCACTCGACCCCGATCACCCTGACGCCGGTGGAAAAAAACTTAGCCGGCATCCGGCATGCTCGCATTACGTGGAGGCGAACAGCAGGCCCATGGTGATGGCATTGAGCAGAAAGTGGACGACCACGGACGGCAGCAAACGGTGGGTGCGTTGGTAGAGAAAACCCAGCACCAAGGCCAGCACAAACAGCGGAATGTGGGCCGCGCCCTGCCCTAAATGCGTGAGTGCAAATAACGTGGAGCTAAGCAAAATGGGCACAGTCCCTAAGGGCAGATTCAGCAGGCCGTGCTGCAAAAACTGGGGTTGAGTGTGGGCCTCATGAGCCGCATCGGCGGGATAATCTTCGGCCGCAGAAGTGGCAGCGACTCGACCGAGCCGCCGGCAATAATCCAGTTCGATTTTTTCCAGCCAGCCCTGCAGCAATCCGCGGAAGAAAAATTCTTCGGTCACCGGCGCCACGATGACAGCGGAAAGGGTGACCATGATCCAGGTGACGGGGTCCGGGTGCTGCTGGACGGCCTTGATCAATGGATGATGGTATTGAGTGATGAACGCTTCCGATACGATTTGGACGGCATAGACGACGGGCGCGATGGCCGCAAAAGCAATCGCTCCGCATGTCAGATCGAAGACAATTTTCGTTGGCTGGAAACCTAAATTGGCCGCCGTGGCGTGGGCGCGGCGTGTGAGAACAACCAGGGCAAGACAGAGCGCAACGAGACGTGCAGCGCCGTCGCCCGTGATGGCGACCAACTGTTCCGCGGCCGTTTGGGGTTGCCCGTCGATCGCGGGTTTGAGGCCTGCGATACGGAAACCGAGGCTAAGGCAGAACACTTCGGCCAGAAAAAACAACGCCAAGACAAGCAGCAAATCGACCCCTTGCCAAGGGACGGGGGAACGTGGTTCGTACGGTAAAAGTACACCGTCGTTTCGCCAGCGCCAAACCAGCCACAGCCAAACGGGCAGGCCCATGGCCAGGAGCATGCAGACTTGTTCGATCAGTTCAGCGGGCGTGATTTCCATGCCAAGCATTGCCAGGGGATGGCTACATTCGACGAATCAACCCGATGGCCGCCCGCACATAGGCATATCCGGAATAGATGGTGATGGCGATCATCGACCAAACGGAAATTACCACGACGGATTGCACCCAGGTGGGATAGTCGAGGTGCAGGTCGCCGACGGCCGTCGTGGGCGGGATGGTGGGCGCGGTGATCGGCTGGTAACTGAGCCAATACAAACTAGCGGCCACAGCCGCACATTGCAAAATAAACTTCAGCTTGCCGGAAATGGCGGCGGAAAAATCGGAGCCGTGCTGTTCGAAAAAACTGCGCAGGGCGGTAACGAGCAATTCGCGGCCCAGCACCAGGACGGCCATCCAAGCGACCAATCCAGAATGGGGATCGGCGGCCAAAAAAATGTACGTGCCGCAAATAATGACCTTATCGACAAACGGATCAAGCATGCGACCTAAGATGGTGATTTGCCCATAGCGGCGGGCCCAAAAACCATCGAGCCAATCTGTGCCGGCGGCGAGCAGAAACAGCCAAAAGCCGGCCCAGTACCAATGAAAATGCAGCAATACGAACAGGAGGACGGACAGGGCCAGACGGATGGTCGTTACTTCGTTGGGAAAGTTGACGATGGTGCGCTCGTCGTATTTGGCGGCCCGGGTCGGCGGTTGGCTGGTGATCGACATGGCTATTCAATTGTAGATCAGCGAAGAGCAATGGCGAATCCCAAATGTGCTGAGCATCGCAATCCCAGCGCTTGCTATTTTCCATGCCCAATGGCGGCGGCGACCAGGTCGTATTCGGCGGTGGCGACAATTTCGCAGGGGACAATTTTGCCCGGCTTGAGATGCTTGCCGGTGACGTAGACCACGCCATCGACATCGGGAGCGTCGGCATAGGAACGGCCCAGCCAGGCGTTATTTTCCTCGGGAATGGCGCGGTCGATGAGCACATCGAGCCGGCGGCCGACTTGCGATTGGTTCCACTGGAAGGCGACATTTTGCTGGACGGCCATCAATTGGTCGCGGCGGGAATTTTTCACTTCGTCGGGAAGGTGATCGGGCAGGCGGATCGCCGGGGTGCCTTCTTCGTAGGAATAGGTGAACACGCCGAGCCGTTGAAATTTTTGCTGCTGGGAAAACTCGACGAGCTCCGCAAATTGCTCGTCGGTTTCGCCGGGAAAGCCCGTGATGAAGGTCGTACGGAGCACCAGATTGGGAATGCGCGCGCGGAGCGTGGACAGCAGTTGCTCGGTTTCGGCCCGATTCACACGGCGCTGCATGCGGCGGAGCATGGTGTCGTTAATGTGCTGCAGCGGCAAATCGAGATAGGGGAGGATTTTTCCGCCGGTGGAAATGACATCGACCAGTTCGTCGCTGAAGTACATGGGGTACAGGTACATCAGCCGAATCCAATCGATGCCGGGCACTTCGACAAGTTGCCGCAGCAGTTCGGCCAGGCGCGGCTGGCCGTACAGGTCGAGGCCGTAATACGTGGTATCTTGGGCGACGATGATGAGCTCCCGCACGCCGTCGGCGGCCAACTCGGCGGCTTCTGCAAGCACTTCTTCCATGGGCTTGGTGGCGTGCTTGCCGCGCATTTTGGGAATGGCGCAGAAAGTACAAAGGCGGTCGCACCCTTCGGAGATTTTCAGATAGGCGAAATGCCGCGGAGTGATGCGCAACCGAGAACGATCAGAAAACGGCCGTGACGGGGCGGGTCGAAATACGCTCCGCTGTTCGGCCAGCCGGCCGACCAAGCGATCGGCCACCTGCGTCACTTGTTCGCGGCCAAATACGCCGACGATGTAATCGACCTCTGGGCATTTTTCCAGCAGCACTTCTTTTTCCCGCTCCGCCAGGCAGCCGGAAACGATGACGCCCCGGATATCACCCCGGCGCTTGAGTTCCAGCATTTCGTGGATGGTGGAGTACGATTCTTCGCGGGCCCGTTCGATAAAGCCGCAGGTATTGACGACGACGAAATCTGCCCCCTGCGGTTCGTGGACCAGGCGGTAGCCGTCGAGCTGCAACAAGCCCAGCATGCGTTCGCTGTCGACCAGGTTTTTGGGGCAGCCGAGGCTGACGAAGGCGTATGTGCCTTTGCAATTGTTAGGCACGGGTTTAGCGGCGACGGTGGTCAAAGTGGACAAAACGGGGCCTCGATCGGGAATTATGGCGGTGTGTGCAAGTTCTTCATCTTATCCGAAAGAGGACGCGCTGGCGAGTGGACGAATACGCTGGAAAAGTCCCGCGCTGGACTCCTTGACAGAGCCGGCTTCTAGATATATACATATGTATAGTTGTGAGGCGGCTTTGCACAAAAACGATGGTGCCGTCGCGATCTGTTGCGACAGCACCGCTGCAATCTTCATCATTTTGTGGCTTGACGTGAGATATTATGCAAAGCCCAAACTCTTCCATCGATTGTATCAAGCAGCACAAATTGTGGCACAGCACTTTCGCCAGGACTTCGTTTTTCATTGCGAGGTCGCCTTTGCTTCTTACGCTGTCGCCGAACTTGCGCTTAATCATTGAGAACGTGGATTCAATGTTGCTGCGTTGATGATAGCGAGCCAAAAACTCTTCGCGGTGAAGGTTGAATAAGTGGAATGATTTATTCCACACACCGGGGCGTGAGGCAGTGGAATTTCTTTTGAAGGCAATGAAGCCGCTGCCCCCGATATCGGCGATAGATTGCAGGTTGTTTTCGCTGAGATAGGCAGCGTCGGCGCACAAATCGCCGATCTTGAACTGTTTGGCAGTCTCGTTCATTAGCGGTTTTAGCATGGGCGAATCGGCGCTTTCTTTATCAAGCACTTCGCAGGCTGTGACGACGTTAGTTAAACAGCCTATCATTGCGTGACATTTAACCCAGCTTCGCATTTCCTTGATTTCACCGCCCCAGCGGTAGTCATACCAGCGGTCAAACTTGCAACCACTGAAGCCAGACGAATCAACCGCAAACTTCGATTCCAAAGCCGCCAGCGGTGCCGCTGACTGAGCGATTAACCGCGTTAGGATCGTCCCGGTTCCTGGAGCGTCGAAAACATTGAAGATCGAGTTAAAATGCGGAACGCGGCGAATGTAGCCTTTGGCTTGGGCGTCGCAGAGGTCGCTAATGCATCGCCTCCCGCTGAGCATGGAATAAACTTTGAAGCAGGCAACAAAAATTGCATCGCCGATTGGTAGCCGTGGCGGTCCAATCCCTGCCTTGGGCTGCGGAATGCCAGAGCACAGTTCATGGAGCAAAACCTGCAACGTCGCCTTTTCGCCAGTTTGCGCAGTGTTATAGGCTGTCCAATTCTGCGGATATGTTTTTCGTGTCGTTTGGATCGTGAGTGATTCCGTTTCCGTCATCATCACGCCGTCATCGGAATATTCGCGTTCGTAGACGATGCGAGCGGCATAAATGTGTTTACAGAGGCAGCCGCGCGTTTCGTGATCGGGGCAAGTGCAATGCGGCTGTTCAGAATCGAGGGAAACGGTATACTTCTTCCCATTGACTGCTTGGGATGGCACGAGCCAGACTTGGCCCCTCTTTTTAATCCGGCATGAAGCCGCAATCATCAACCCGCGTTGTTCACGTTCGTTCATTGGATAATCTCCTTTTGCTTGCTGCGTATGTCTATATCATATAGACATATTCTGATATGTCAATAACATATTGACAAGGCGAGGAGAATTTGACATAATTAAGTCTATGAGATATAGACATAGGTATGGGAAAAACGGCGAACCAGTCGATCCAGCAATGCTCAAAGCCAAAGAGCTTTGGGTAAGAAAAAAAGCCGCCGGAATGAAAACGCAGGAGCTAGGGGAGCGAATGGGCTTCAAAGTAAATTCCGCTCGACAGGGGGTATCGCAATTCCTTCAAAGCCACAATCCGCAAATCGGAACCCTACGAAAGTTCGCAAAGGCGATCGGCGTGAAGATCACCAAGCTGGTAAAGGACTAGCGCCGCCTATTCAACGGCTGCTGGTTGATCCGGCAACTGAAGTCGAAGCTTACGGGTTTATACGTGATCAATTACGCGATCTTGGCTGGATTGTAAAAAACCCTAATTCTAATACGGGTGGGCAGGTTTGGACGCAAAACCAATGCCTCGGCCATGCCGGTATTAAAAGTGCGTTCGATAAAAGTCGGCCAGAAAATGTAATCAAAGTACGCGAAGACATTTTGTGGGTAATCGAAGCCAAGGCCCTTCGCAAAGACTTATCTAAGGCACTTTCGGAAGCGCAGGACGATTATTGCCAAAAAATAAATGACATTCCCGGAAAGTTGCGGGCTGTACTAGCGACCGGCTTGGCCGGAACTGAGGATCACGGCTATCTAATCCGTACAACTATTCGGATTGATGGTGAATGGCACGATGTAACAATCAATGGCCGTCCGGCAACTGGTTTGTTGTCACCGCAACAAGCGCAGTTCCTTGTCGATAACAACACCGAAGATGTTCACGAATATTCGCCGCCACAACGGTTATTTTTGAATGCCGCTGAGAGAATAAATGAGATTTTGCATATTGGTGGAATCAATAAGAATGATCGCGCAAAAACTATGGCGGCATTGCTTCTGTCAGTAATTGACGAACCGCCAAATCTAGATACAAAACTCTCGGTCTTAATTGGCGAAATTAACACTCGCAGCGAAGCGATACTACGGCAGCACGGCAAGCCAGATTTCGCGCCATTTGTTCGAATTCTTCCACCAACCAATACAACTAATCACGTTAAATTCAAAGCTGCATTAGTAAAAACGATACAAGAATTGCAGAACTTAAACATTCGTTCTGCTATGAATTCCAGTACTGACGTTCTTGGGCAGTTCTACGAGGTATTTCTAAAGTACGGAAATGGAGCGAAGGAAATCGGGATTGTGTTGACGCCAAGACACATCACACGTTTTGGCGTGGAAGCAATCGGTGTTTCTAGCGATGACATTGTTCTCGATCCAGCATGCGGAACTGGCGGATTTTTAGTTGCCGCGTTTGATCATGTTCGCAGGAACAGCACAAGCCAACAGCAAGAGCGGTTTAAGAAATACAATATTTTTGGCATAGAACAGGAATCCGCTGTCGCAGCACTCGCAATTGTGAATATGATTTTTCGAGGTGATGGAAAAAACAACATTGTCGAAGGCAATGCTTTTAGTACGTACTTAACAAAGCGATCTGTTAACGGTCATGCGACAGCGCAATATGCTCAAAACCAACCATCAGAAGGAAATGAGCCAATAACGCGGGTTTTGATGAACCCACCATTTGCGCTGAAGGGAAGCACAGACAAAGAATATCGTTTTGTCTCGCAAGCGCTTTCTACTATGGTTGATGGAAAAATACTGTTTTGCCTATTACCGCTCAATATATTATTCGGATCACGAGACGAACTTATTTGGCGACGAGACGAACTATTGGCCAAGCACAGCTTGCTCGCTGTTGTCAGCTTGCCCGAGAAACTCTTCTATCCGGCTGCAATGAAGCAAGTTGCCGCGATCATAGTCAAAAAAGGGGTGCCGCATTCGCCAGAGCAGCCCGTGTTTTGGGCAATGATTGAACACGACGGGCAAATTATTTCTAAGTCGAAGCGGTTGCCAGCGACAGAATTCGTACCACCGCGTTCAGAACGCGATCAACTCCCAGAAGTACTGCCTGTTCTTAAAAGTTTTATTGCCTCGCCTACAACGCATGTTAACGTGCCCCAATTTTACAAGACCGCGCCTATAGATTTTTCAGACCCGCAACTTGAATTGCTCCCAGAAGCTTATCTTGATACTGCACCGCTAAGCAAAGCAGTATTAGCGGAAGCCGTAGAACAAATGGCAAGGCAAACGGCAGCGTTCCTTGTTCAATACGGAAAAGAAGCGCTGGTAGAGGAGTTCGACAAATGAAGAGACTCGATAGAGTATTTCGTTTGCATCGATCAAGGTCCGAGTTATTTAGTAAACACAAACCCGGTGACGTTCCTTATGTCGCTAGTGGCTTATCAGATAACGGTGTAATGGGTTGGGTGAGGCCAATGGCCAATGACACCGTACATCAATTTCGCGGCATTGCCGTTTCGGCATTTGGTGAGGCAACAATTCAGGTACCGCCGTTCATTGGGTATGGCTGTGCAGGCACTTCCATCATAGCGCTTGAGCCGGATACGTCCAATGACTGCAAGCCAGCTCGCCTATGCTGCTGCTTATATCAATCTTGGCCTACGTTGGCGATTTTCGTGGTATTGGCGTGCGCTGATATCGCGATTGGGCAGGCTTTCTATTCCATCTACAATACCGGATGACGTTCCATTCAGCATTTCTGAAGTCATGCCAGAGGTTTCAGATAATAATGCCGCGCAGGACAATGGAAAGTTGCTGACAATGGAGCGCATAACACTTGGGCACTTGTTTGATCTGCATCCTGGTGACTACCACAGCGTCGGCGTGCTGTCCCGTGGAAACGTCCCGATTATATCCTGCGGCGAGGAAAATAATGGCGTTTGTGGTTATTTCGATGTTGAGCATGCCTATAGTCACAGGTTAACCATTGCGTTCAATGGAGCGACGTTGGCAGCGAAATATCATCCATATAAGTTTGCCGCAAAGGACGATGTTGCAGTTTGCATTCCGAAGCAACCGCTTCGAATTACAACGCTGCTGTTCATTCAGGTGATGTTGCGGCGCGAGCAATGGAGATTTTCTTATTACCGCAAATGCTTCAAAGAGAAGCTCGAGCGCGTCACTGTGCCCCTGCCAGCGAAGTCCGGTAAGCTAGACGAAAGCGCAATCGAAAATATAATGCGCTCTTCGCGGTATTGGGATTATCTGCACCCTCGGCTTCATCCCAATTCAAAAAATTGAATTGTTGTGCAACGTCTTTCTTTATTGTGCAACGACTATTTGTTGTGCAAAGCCGTTGTGAGGCGTTATCATGCTGCCGGAAATCTCTCAGGAAGAAATGGCTGTGGCCCTGGATATTGTGGCCCGGGAAGCGCTGAAGACGGCGCACTGGGCGACTCCGCCGGTGGACGCCGTGGGGTTGGCGCAGCGGTTGGGATTGAACGTGGCCTGGGACGATCGGCAGCAGGGGCGGGCGCGGTTGGTGAATTTAGCCACGCCGAATGGGAGAAATGCGCCGTCGATTTTTGTGAAGCACGATCCGCGCCCGGAACGGCTGCACTGGGCGGTGGCGCATGAAATTGGCGAAGCCCTGGCGGAGCACGTGTTTGCAGAATTGGAGGTCGATGCCCATTTAGCTCCGCAGCAGGCGCGGGAGATGATTGCCAACGGCATGGCCGCGCGGCTGTTGTTGCCGCACAAGCAGTTCCAGCGCGACGGAAACGAATGTGGGTGGGATTTATTTCGATTGAAGGAGATTTACGCCACGGCCAGCCACGAGCTGCTTGGGCGGCGGATGCTCGATTTTTCGTCCCCGGTGATTGTAGCAGTGTACGATCAGAATCAGCTAACTTGGCGGAAGACGAATGCCGCCTATCGTTTGCCGCCGCCCGGGGAGCGCGAACTTCGATGTCGCCGCCAGGCCCATGAAACTTGCCAGGCGATTTACGACGACGGTCCGCCGGCCATTCGTGCCTGGCCGATTCACGAACCGCAATGGCAACGCGAAATTATGCGCGTGGAAGTGGACGAGTTTGCGGAAGCGTGACGTTTGAACCAGATTTTATTCATACGGTTGCGGCGACGGAATGTGGGAGAAATTGCTCGATTTGCCAGAACAGATCTTCGGCCAGGAATGGCTTGGAGACGAGTGCCGCGGCGCCGGCGGTTTGCCAACGGCGGATGTCATCGGCCCGGGGAAAACCTTGCAGCGCCACGAGTGGGGCACCGCCGGAAACGGCCTTTAGCCGCGCCACGGTTTCCAGCTCCGCCGGCGAGCCGGAGATGGAATCGAATAAAATCACGTCGACCTTTAATGGGGTTTCAGTCGGCGGCGTCCGCAGCCAGACCGTTTTCCACCCGCGCTGGGCGCACAAATCGCGCAGCGATTGAGCGGTTTCGCGATGCTGGGCGATGACGGCAATCAATGGGGCGCAGAAATTGGCGGGCTGCGCGAGCGGGGCGGAAAAGTTATCGCTTAGGACATCGCTGCGTTTGACTTCGGCGCAAGGCAGCCCACAATCGTCGAGCGCGGCCAGCAACTGCTCGTCATCGCCGGCGGTAATGGGCAACGACCATGTGGATTCAAAAGGCGTATGTGCCGAAATCTGGTTGGAGCAGAATTGTTCCAGGGGTCGCTGCAATCGGGGGGCCCATTGATGCCAATACGTTCGCAGCGTGGCAGGGAGCGGGTGTGCGGTGCGAACTTCGCCCTCGAACCAGGGGCCCAACAAGCGGAAGATTTTGGCCAGCGGCGCGGATTGGCGCAAGGCGTGCAGTTGGCAATTGGTAAGGCGGGGCGGGAAGAACTCGGCCAGTACGATTAAGGCCGGTGAACAATCGCCGTCGCTGAGGAGATTTAAGGCGGCGGGAAAATCGTCGGCCAGCGTTGCGCCATGGGTGCTAAGCCAAGCGGCGGCTGCGCGCAATTCGGGTTGATCGGCGCGGCCGACGAACAGAATGGGAAAGGAAGAATACATGGACGTGTGATCCGTTGAATGGACGCGAGCGACGTGTAATGCTTGGCGGTTTATTCTCTCAACTTTGCTTCGGCGGACTGGAAGGCTTGATGAACCATAGCGGCATCGGGTGCGGCACGCAGCGCCGCAAGCAGTGAGGGATCGACGATCAGGCGGCTCAAGCGCGCCAGAGTTTGCAAGTGGCCACGGTCGTCGGTCGAGCAGATGAGAAAGAACAAATCAGTGAGCAATCCGCTGCGGCCGCCAAACGGAATGGCTTTTTCGGTGCGCCCGAAGGCCAAAAACGCTTCACCCAAAATGCTGGTCATGGGGCGGCGTGGGTGCATCAGCGCGACGCCAATTTCCAAGGCGGTGGGGTGCATATCTTCCCGGGCTCGGACCGCTTCGGCCATTTTTGGCGGATCCCACAACAGGCCGGTGCGGGCAGCGACTTCGGTCATCGAAGTGATGACCGAATTGCGGGTTTTTGCCAGCAGGGGAACTTCGATGGCCGCTAGCGGCAGAATTTCTGCGATGGCGCTGAGCTTGTGCAGATAACCCGTGGCGGGCCGCACGATGGCTTCCACGTGCTGCAATTCTTCCTGGTCCGAAAGGCCGATGCGGTTTTCCAACCAATGATGCACCTGGGCCTGGGAAAATCGCCATTGGCCATGCACTTTGCGGCCGGGAAGTTTACCGCGCTCCGCTAAGCGGTTGACTTGGGCCGGCGTGAGGTGCAGGTAGACGGCCAAACGTTCGAGATCAAAATCTTCATCAGCCATGGTGATAGCGTAACGGAAGACGCATGTTTTGGGCAACGGAAACAAAATGGTGGAGAATGACCCAATGACCAAATCCCAATGACCAATGACACAGAAACGCAATAACCAAATTACAATTGACGAAATTATTGCACGCTCGCTGATTGTTCTTTTTGTTCACGGTGCTTTGTGCTTTGTTCCCGCAAAGCGGGTGGAAATCTGCCTTGACACAAATTCAGAAATCGCCACAATCCGGCCCGGTTTTGGATGGAAATGGAAGAGTCTTCTTTCTAGCGCCGCAACCAGGAAGGAAACGGCCGCTAGCTTGTCAGATCAAAGAAGACTCGAGCGCATTCCGGTCCGCCGGGAAAGGCCGTGGAACAGGCGGAATGCCGCTTTCACGGCCGAGCAGGGCAAGGAGGCCTTGCGTCATGCGGGAAAATATTTCCAGCGCTGGCGGCATTAGCTTGCGGCAATTATTGCCCACGGCCGCGCTGTTTGGAGCCGACGACGTGGTCGTGCAAGCCTGCACGGCCGATTCGCGCACCTGCCGGCCGGGCGATTTGTATGCGGCGCTGGTGGGTTCGCACGTCGACGGTCACGACTTTGTCTCGCAGGCCGTGGGTCGCGGGGCGGCGGCGATATTGACCGAGCGGTATGTTCCCGCCGCCGGAGCGCCGGTGTGCGTGGCGCCTGACAGCCGGGTGGCGTTCGGCCAAATTTGCCAGGCGCTGGCGGGAAATCCGAGCGAAAAATTGAAAGTGATCGGCGTCACCGGAACGAACGGTAAAACGAGCACTTGCTGGCTGATTGCCAGCGTGCTGGAAGCCGCCGGCTATAACGCAGGCCTAACCGGCACAATTTTGAACAGCGACGGCGTTGCGGTCGATCCTAGCGAGATGACTACGCCGCCGGCGCCGATGCTTGCCGATTGGCTGGCGCGAACGGCGGCCAACGGCTGCTCGCACGCAGTGCTGGAAGTTTCCAGCCATGCGTTGGCGCAAGCCCGAACGGCGGGGATTGAATTTGACGCGGCCTGCATCACCAACGTGCGGCGCGATCATCTGGATTTTCACAATTCGATCGAAAATTATCGGCAGGCGAAATCGCGGCTGCTGAAGCAAATTCGCCCGGACGGTTTTGCGGTGCTAAATGCGGACGATCCGGCATGCTGCGGATTTCTGAAAGCGTTCGATGGAGCGGCGCTGACGATCGGGATGGTGAACTCCGCCGAGCTGACGGCCACGATTGTGGAACGACACGCCAGCGAGCAAACTTTTTTACTGCACGCCGGCAGCGACACCGTGCCGGTTCGGACACAAATCATCGGCGAGGGGCACGTCTACAACTGCCTGACGGCGGCGGCAGTGGGGATGCTGTATGGAATACCGTTGACCGACATCGTGCGCGGGTTGGAACGGTTGGATAAAATTCCCGGCCGTATGGAACGCCTGGAGTGCGGGCAGCCGTTTAGCGTGTTTGTGGATTACGCTCACACGCCCGATGCGCTGGTGAGCGCGCTGCGCTCGTTGCGGGCAATCACCAGCGGCCGATTGCTGTGCGTGTTTGGCGCCGGCGGACAGCGTGATAAAGAGAAACGACCGCTGATGGCCGAAGCGGTAGAAGCGGCCGCCGATTTAGCGGTGGTGACCGACGACAATCCGCGGCGGGAAAATCCGGGGAAAATTCGCCGCGATATTTTGCGTGGCTTTCAACATAGCGGCGCCGTGGTGGTGAAGCCCGATCGCGCGGAAGCCATTTGCTGGGCGCTGGGACAAGCGGAGCCGGGCGATTGCGTGCTGATCGCCGGCAAGGGGCATGAAGATTATCAAGTGGTCGGCGGCCAACGACATTGGTTCGACGATCGAGAAATTGGCCGGCAATGGCTGTACGAAAACGTCGCATGGCCACGAGCGGGTGCGCCACCGTTTGCAGAGTTGCGACGGGCCAAAGCCGGATAGTGCGAAAACGGGAAGGAAAATCATCGCGGTTGAGCAGAACGTGCTAAACCGCAAGCGGATGAATGATGATGTTGCTTACGCTAGGACAACTTCGCGAAATTACCGGCGGCCAATTGCGATTGGCCGCGATGCCTCCGCGCCACGGCGAGACCACCCACGTAGGACCGATTGCCACGGATAGCCGACGGGTGCAGGCGGAGATGGTGTTTTGGGGATTGAAGGGACCGCGCTTTGACGGCTCCTGCTTCGCGGAAGATGCGCTGGTGCGCGGCGCAGCCGGCGTGGTGGTAGCCGGACGCGATGTGGAACCGTGGGCGGGTCGGTGGTCGCTGCGGGTGGAGGACGGGCTGAAAGCGCTGTGGTCGCTGGCGGCTTGGAAGCGACAGCAGTTTAGCGGGCGCGTGCTGGCAGTGACCGGCAGCGTGGGTAAAACAACCACACGGTTGATGATCGACACCGTGCTACACAGCAAATTTCCTGGCACGACCAGTCCGCACAATTACAACAACGACATCGGGGTGCCGTTGAGCTTGTTGCGGCTGGAGCAGACACATCATTACGCGGCATTGGAACTGGGCGCCAGTGGGCCAGGCGAAATCGGCAAGTTGGCGGAGTTGTGCCGGCCGCAGATCGGCATTATCACGCGGATTGGCGAAGCGCATTTGGCAGGATTCGGCAATCAGCAACAATTAGCGACGGCAAAAGCTGAATTGCTTGCTGCTCTGCCAAAAGACGGCTTAGCCGTTCTCAACGGCGACGACCCCTGGCTGCGAACCATGGCCAGCCGCACGGCAGCGCGGATCGTGTGGACCGGCCGAGGCGTTGATTGCGATTTGACAGCCGTGGAGGTACGCGCGAGCGGCGGTCGATTGCAGTTTCGAGTTGATGGTCAGAGATATCACGTGGCGGTATGGGGACGGCATCATCTGACATCGGCCTTGGCAGCCATCGCCGTCGGTTTGGAGTTTGGACTATCGCCTGCGGAAATTTCCGACGCGCTGGCCGGCTTTCAACCGCCATCCATGCGTTGCCAGGTGACCGATGCCGCGGGCGTGAAAGTGATTGACGATTCGTACAACGCCAGTCCTGCGGCCATGCGGGCGGCGCTGGAACTGCTGCGAGAAGTGGACGCGCCAGGGGAGCGCGTGGTGGTGTGCGGCGACATGAAGGAGCTGGGCACGGAAAGCCAGCAGTGGCATCGCCGAATTGGCGAGGAAGTGGTCACTCGCTGCGGGGCCGACAGGCTGATTGCCTATGGCGACCACGCCGATGACGTGGTGGTTGCGGCGCGAGCGGCAGGAATGCCACGTGCCCGAGCCACCGCCTGCCAAGCCGTGGAAGAAACGATTTCGCTGACCAAACATGCCACACAACCGGGCAGTGCGGTATTGGTGAAAGGTTCGCGGGCGATGGGCTTGGAACGTGTAGTGGAAGCGATCCGAAACGAGAACCTTCGCCGAGCAGCATGAAGGAGGTGAGGGGTGAGTTAGTGAGTGGTGAGAGAGTTGGTGGTAAATAAGGTGATCACTGATTTTCTCTCGGCACTCACTTATTCACCCGCAGTTTGAGCCAAGTTGTGGCTCCGTTTGCAGCGCCAGAGTTTGCGGGAACCGAGGCGTTACCCTCCCTCCTGGGTAGGAGCATTGAACTTGTCCGGCGCAGTTTCTGGGTCAATTGCGCGGGCAAGTGCTTCGCGACGGAGCCAAGACTGAGCGTCGGGGCGGCGACAACGCCGCTCCGGCGACTCAGGGAACACCGAAGCAGCCCACCCTCGATAGCTGGGGTGGGCTGTTTTCGCAATCGTATTGGCCTATTCCGTCGGTCGTTTGTCTTTTCGTCATTTTCTTTTCTGCGTTCTATTTGTCATGCTTGTTTGGATTATCGATCGACTTGCAGCACTGTGGCCGGATACAGCGTGGATGTCCGCGATGGGCGGCTTTACGAAAATCACGTTTCGCACCGCGCTAGCGGCGTTGGCCAGCTTTGTGCTGGCCGTGTGGTCGGGGCCGCACGTGATCAGGTGGTTGCAAGCGCGATTTCGCGAGCCATTGAACGATCGAACGCCGGAGCTGCGGGAGCTGCATCGCCACAAAACCGCCACGCCGACCATGGGCGGGTTGTTCTTGGTCACGGGCATCGTGGCGGCGGCCCTGCTGTTGTGCAATTGGAAGAACAGCTACGTGCCGATTGTGCTGGTAAATGTGCTGGGGCTGGCGGCGATTGGGGCGATCGACGATTTGCGAAAACTTTCGGGGCGCAGCACAGGACTGAAAGCGCGCACGAAATTGGCCGCTCAGTTTGTGGCGGCGGCGGTTGTAGCCACATGGCTGTATGGCGTGCAGCACAATTTGCCGGGCGGGACCGATTTGCAGATTTCGCTGGTGGGATCCAGCGTGCCCTTGGGCGCGTGGTTTGTACCGCTGGCGATGTTGGTGATTGTGGGAAGTTCAAACGCCGTGAATTTGGCCGACGGGCTGGATGGGCTCGCGGGGGGTTGTTTGATTACGACGACGGCCGCCGTGGCGGTGATGGTGTATGTGGCGGGGCACGTCGACCTGGCCAACTACTTGGGCGTGGCGCATGTGCCGGAGGCAGGAGAGGCGGTGGTGGTGGCCGGGGCGATGATCGGCGGCACGCTGGGGTTTTTGTGGTTCAATTGCCAGCCGGCGCAAGTGTTCATGGGCGATACGGGCTCGCTTTCGTTGGGCGGCACGCTGGGGCTATTGGCGGTGATTGCACGACAGGAGTTGCTGCTGTTGGTGGTGGGCGCGGTGTTTGTGGCCGAGGCGGCAAGCGTGATGTTGCAAGTGGCTTCGTGCCGCTGGCGGGGGCGGCGGGTGTTTCGGTGTGCGCCGCTGCATCATCACTTTCAGTTTTTGGGATGGGCGGAGAATAAAATCGTCACGCGCTTTTGGATTGTGTCGATGTTGTGTGCGCTGGTCGGTTTGGGCGCGATGAAAATGAATCGCGGGGAAGACGCCAAGCCGGTGGCGGAAGTCGGAACTCGTATGGGAGGTGAACCTCGTTTCGCCAATCGTGTCGTGGAAAGTGATGCCAACACTAAATGATTTGCACATTGTGTTTGCCGGCGGCGGCACGGCGGGACATCTATTTCCCGGACTGGCCGTGGCGGCGGAATTGGCTGCACTGCCTGATGCTCCGCAAATTACCTTTGCCGGAAGCGGCAAGCCACTGGAAGAGCGGCTGGTGGCCGACGCCGGCTTTGGATACCTGCCGGTACGCTGTGCTCCCTTGCCGCGCGGAATGCGCGGCATGTGGAGATTCGTAGGACGTAACCTGTCGGGTTTTCAAGCAGCGCGGCGATATTTGCAGCGTAACAAATGCAACCTTGTCGTGGGATTGGGCGGATACGCCAGCTTACCGACTTGCGGGGCAGCCCGAACCATGGGAATTCCGCTGGTTCTGTTGGAGCAAAATGTATATCCGGGCAAAGCGAACCGGTGGTTGGCATCGGGCGCGGAATTGATTTGCGCAGCCTGGGCCGAAACGCGGAAACATTTTCATAAGGTGGGCCCAGTGCGGGTGACGGGAAATCCGATTCGAGCCGGATTCCGGCGGCATTCAAATTTGCCTGAGCGCGAGGCGTCAGCCAGCTTCATTGGCGAAGCAGAACGAAATCAGCGCCGCGGTTGGCGACATCGCATCCTTGTGCTGGGGGGCAGCGGCGGGGCGGGGTCGCTCAACGAATTTGTTCCCAGGGCGCTGTACAAGCTGCGCGATCAACTAAACGGTTGGCAAATTGTGCATCAAACGGGCACTCGGGATGTGGCGGCCACGGAAGAGTTGTATCACAAATTGGCGCTTGAGGCGTTGGTGGCCCCGTTTGTGCAAAACATGCCGTCCGTACTGCGACGAACCGATGTAGCGATTTGCCGGGCTGGAGGGACGACGTTGGCGGAACTGGCGGCCACGGGCGTGCCGGCGGTTCTGGTTCCGTATCCGCATGCGGCGCAGGATCATCAACGGCTGAATGCCGAGATGTTTACATCCAGCGGCGCGGCGCGCATGGTTGACGAGCGAAACCGTTCTACGCGCTTAGACGATGCCTTGGCCAGAACATTGTTCGATTTGTTGGCGGACGCAGGAGTCCGCAGCAAAATGTCGTCGGCCATGCTGCAATTGGCCCGGCCCGACGCAGCCTGGCAAGTGGCGATGATGGTTCACGAATTAGCCGGCCAAACGGCGACTCGTAAAGCAGCGTAAGACTGGCACTTGCAGCGGGGGCACGAGCCGCCGAAAGCGAAGCTGTCTTCGCTAGCACTTTTACGGTCTCCGGCATTGACCGTGGCGCGCGGCAGTTCGTATGATCCGCGGCCCGTTGGAACCAGTTTGACGGATTACAAACCGTTTTTATACGTGTGGTAACCCATCGATGCGTGTAGATAGCAATCATGATTCGCCGGCTGGGGCGCAGCAGAAACAACGCAGCGCCCATTTGGTAGGCATTGGCGGTTCGGGAATGCGCGCCTTGGCGACCGTGTTGGCAGAACGTGGCTGGAAAATTTCGGGTTCGGACTTGCAGCCCGATGCAGCGGCAGGTTTGATGGAGCGGGGCGTGCGCGTGCTTGTCGGCCATGCTAGCAGCAACGTGCCAGCGGATGCGGAATTGCTGATTTATAGCGACGCCGTGCCGGCGGATAATCCGGAACGGCTGCTGGCTCGGCAGCGGGACATTCCCGAGCGCAGTTACGCGCAAATGCTGGGAACCGTCGCGGCGGAGTTCCAGCTTGGGGGCGGGCAGGTGATGGCTGTGGCCGGCACGCACGGAAAATCGACCGTGACGGCGATGACCGCGGAGATATTAATTCGCGCCGGACTGGATCCGACGGTGGTGTGTGGCGCGGCGGCGCTGAACGGCGGAGTTCAAGAGGAAGCATCGCCGTCGATAGGCCGCAGCAATTCTCTTCCGGGCATTAACGTCACTCATCCCGGTGCTAGCGGCATTCATTCCGGCGGCAACTGCAACGCGGCACAAAACATCGGCGAAACCGGGGGCCGGCACGGTGATGGAAAACTGATGCTGGTGGAAGCTTGTGAATATCGCGAGAATTTTTTGCACCTGCGGCCCAACGTGGCGGCGCTGTTGAACGTGGAGCCCGATCATTTCGATTACTATCGCACCCCTGCGCAGCTGCATGAAGCGATTTTGCAGTTTGTGCGGCAAATTGTGGATGACGGATGGATCATGGCATCACACGAATGCGGTGTGGCCCAGAAAATTGCGGCGGCGGCGGGACGTCGGGCGGCAACGTTCGGATTTTCTCGCGCGGCGGATTGGCGGGCCACAAATTTGGAACATCGGCTGGGACGATACCGGTTCGATCTGGTGCGGCACGATAAAAAATTGGCTCACGTCACGCTGGGCGTAACTGGGCGGCATCATGTGTTGAATGCGGTAGCGGCGGCGGGCATGGCGCGGCACTGCGGGGTCTCGGCCCAGCAAATTGCGCAGGGTTTGGCGGCGTTTCGGGGATTAAAGCGGCGGCTAGAAGTGCGGGGCCGATGGGGTGGAGTGCCGTGGGTCGACGATTATGCACATCATCCCACTGAGGTGAAGGCGGCCCTGGCGACGGTGCGGCAAATGTTCCCGCGACGACGGGTTTGGTGCGTGTTTCAGCCGCATCAAGCCTCGCGGTTGGCAGCCTTACTGGACGAAACGGCCGCAAGTTTGCACAATGCCGATAGAATTGCGGTGGCTGATGTCTACCGGGCTCGGGAAAGTGCGGGCGGGGAAGGCGAAGCCACGGCGGCCGATGTGGCAGATTTGCTGACGGCCGGCGGCAATGAGGTATTGGACGAACACCATCCGGTGGCCATTGCGGAACGGTTAAGCAACGAATTGCAGCCCGGCGACGTGCTGCTGACCATGGGAGCAGGCGATCTTGGGAAAATCTTCGACGAGTTTCAAAAGCGGGTTCGACGAAATTGTGCGGTTGCATGAACCGCTAGCGCCCCTTACGTGGATGGGCATTGGCGGAGCGGCAGAGTATTTCGCCGAGCCACGAACCATCGAGGAGTTGCAAACGCTGGTGCGTCGTGCGGCGGCCGAGGGGCTGTCGATTCGATTGCTGGGGGGCGGATCGAACTTGCTGGTGCGCGACGAGGGCGTGCCGGGTGTGGTGGTGCGGTTGGCCGCGCCGGCGTTCAACCAAATCCATGTTGAAAAGCAACTGCTGACCGCTGGAGGCGGGGCGCGATTGGGGCATGTTATTTCGACAGCGGTTCGCTCCGGCCTGGGCGGATTGGAAACGATGGTGGGCATTCCAGGGACCATCGGCGGCGCTTTGCATGGCAACGCCGGTTCCAGCAGCGGCGACATCGGCCAATGGACCTGCCGGGCCGAGGTGATGACACGCGACGGCGAGATGATTTCGCGCCAGCGAGAAGATTTGGTGTTTGCCTATCGCCACAGCAGCTTGGACGAGTTGGCGATATTGTCGGCGCAATTTCAATTGGAGACCGACGATCCGCAAGAATTGACCAAGCGGATGCAAAAGCAATGGATTGTGAAAAAGGCGGCGCAGCCGTTGGCGCATCAAAGCGCCGGCTGCATTTTCAAAAATCCGCGTGGCATTAGCGCCGGCATGTTGATCGACCAGGCCGGGCTAAAAGGAACTCGGGTCGGCGGGGCGGAAGTGAGCGACCGGCATGCGAATTTTGTCGTGGTCGACCGCAACGCTTCCAGCCAGGATGTACTGCAATTGATCGACGTGATGCGCAGCCGGGTGGCGGAACATTTGGGCGTGGAGTTGGAACTGGAAATTGAGATTTGGTGATATGGCAGCTCCCAACTGACCAATCGAACTTACGTGGATAACCGCCATGGATGGCGACGCCTTTACACATGGCCTGCGCATCGCACTGCTAGCCGGCGGGGATTCTGCCGAGCGCGAAATCAGTCTTGCCAGCGGAAGTCAAACGGCGTTGGCATTGGCGCTGGCCGGACATGAACCGGTCTTGATGGATCCCGCGGAAATAAATTTGGCGGCGATCGATTGGCCGGCGTTCGATGTTTGTTTTGTGGCGCTGCACGGCGGCGCCGGCGAAGATGGCCGCATCCAACACGAATTAGAACAATGGGGCGTGCCGTATACGGGGAGCGGACCAGCGACTTCGGGATTGGCGATGAGCAAATCCGCGGCGAAAGCGCGGTTTGCGCAGTGCGGCGTGCCGACACCGCCAAGTGTGGTATTTTCAGCAGCCGAGTTTCGTCGGTACAGCGTACCCGGCAGTGCGACATCTAACGGCACGGGATTTAGCAGCCGTTTGGGGCAGCAATTGGCGGCGCTCGGCTTTCCGTTGGTGATTAAGCCGGAAGGGCAAGGGTCGAGTTTGGGGATCAGCGTTGCCGCCGGGGTGAGCGATTTGCCGCGAAGTGTGGCGGTGGCGGCGACATTTGACGATTTGATAATGGCCGAGCCATTTGTAACGGGGAGAGAAATCACGATTTCGCTCTTGGGGCGCGATCCGTTGCCAATGATCGAGATTGTCGCGCCGCAGCGGTTATTCACCTACGATGCAAAATACTCCAATCCGAAAACTGAGTATCGACTGGATGCGCGGCTGCCGGCGGCGGTGGAGGCCGAACTTTATCGGACCGCAATTTCGGCGGCCGAGGCACTGGGGACCGCGGGCTTGGTGCGGGTCGATATCATACTCGATCATCATCATCAGCCGTGGGTGCTGGAAGTGAATACCATTCCCGGCATGACCGCGCGAAGCTTGGCGCCGCGGGCGGCGAGGGGAGCGGGAATAGAAATGCCGGCACTTGTGGATTGGATGGTGCGCGACGCCAGACAGCGGTGGAAACATGGTCATGATGAGAAGCGTACGACACCAGCAGAGCCAGTGGCATCGAGCAGCAGCGGTTCAATCCTTGGCGCAGGAAGGAATTGCCGGAAGACCAGTCGAAAATGGCGGACGAAACAATAAGGCGGCAGCGTGAGTACAGCAGCCAAAAAGGATTCGCGTGGTGTGCGGCGTAGATTGCCGATCGGCCCGCTCTTATGGATTCGCACGTCGACATGGGGGCGGCGCGTTCTGGTCATAATGTGTTTGCTTGTTGCGGGCGTGGCGGCCGCAGTGGCGGTGTGGCGAAGAGTACGGGCGCACGTGGCGGCACAGCCGGAGTACTTGGTGTCGGTGGACGATGTAGAAATTACGCCTGTGCCGCCCTGGATTCACACCGACATTAAAGCGGAGGTGATTCACGAAGCTGGATTAAACAAAAACCTATCGATCCTGGACGAGCACGTTCCCGAACTTTTGTCTGAAGCGTTTGGACTTGATCCTTGGGTGGAGCGCGTGTCGGGCGTACATACTTCTTATCCGGCGCACATTCGAATCGATTTGGTTTATCGCCAGCCCGTGGCGATGGTAGAAGTGCCGGGCGGTTTGTTGCCGGTCGATGCGCAAGGCGTACTGTTGCCCACCGCCGGCTTTTCCGCAACCGAGGCGCAAAACTATCCGCGCATCGTCGGCATATCGACGAGCCCCCGGGGACTGATCGGAACGCCCTGGGGCGATGCCAGCGTGGAACAAGGAGCCAAACTGACCGCGCTATTGACCGATGCGTGGCCGACGCTCGGATTGCACCACATTCAGTCTGAACGGGCGGCGGATAGCAATAGCCCGGAGGGCGCGGGATTGCAGATTGTTACCCGGCAGGGGACCGTGTTTGTGTGGGGAGCAGCCCCTGGCGAGGAAGCCAGCGACGAAAGCAAGGCGGCGGAAAAACTGGCGCGGCTTCTGAAATTGGCCAGCGACTATAAAACTTTGGATACGGCCCCGGCGAATCAGCGCGACCTGCGGCATGTGGTCGACAGCCCGGCCCGTTGAGTTCGAAGCACACTAACCGTTCTGGGTTTCAATTTCTGTTTGAGTCACATCCGGCTGAGCGACGGGGAGTTGCCGAGAAGCGGGAAGAAATCCCGGTCGAATTTCTTCGCGGACCACGGTCATTTCTACGGGCGCTTCGATGCCAATGCGCACAACGCCCGGGCCGATCCGGACCACGGTGACCTCGATTTGTTCGCCGATTTGAATTCTTTCACCCGCCCGGCGCGATAGCACAAGCATGGTCGTCCCTCCTGGATCAGAAAAAGCTATTGGCTTCCCTGCGTCAAATACGGGTGTGGGACAATTTGAAATTCCGACAGCCGCTTTTCCCGACTGACACAGTCGGGCTATGTTCAAATTGGCCCACTACTCAAATACGAATCGAAATCCCTCGTCGTTCGGCAAGCGTCGTCTCTTTTGCGCCTGCTGAATTCGTGCTAGCATAGCAAAGCTAGCTTTACACGGCAATGTCAGGTTGTCCTCGAAGAGTTAGTGTAAAAACACGAGTCTGAGTTGCTGTGGCTGGTGCTAAACCGGGAGCGAATAGACCATACAATCGCAGATCATCCGGCCAGGCCGCGGCTAACACACCCCTCACATTCTCACCATTCACCACCTGCTTCTGTCATGCCACTTTCTGCGTTGGTGACCGGCTCTTCTCGCGGAATAGGCCGGGCCATTGCCCAAGAATTGGCCCGGGCGGGCTATGCCGTGGGAGTGAATTATGCTTCGCGGGGGGAGGCCGCAGAACAAGTGGTGGAGGAAATTGTCGACAGCGGTGGGCAGGCCGTGGCGCTGAAGGGCGACGTGGGTTCGGCAACTGATCGGCGGGCGCTGGTCGAGGCCATGTTGAACGAGTTCGGCCGGCTCGATGTGTTGGTTAACAATGCGGGCATCACTTCTCCTGGCCGCAAAGATTTGCTGGAGGTTACCGAGGCGTCGTGGGACCAGGTGTTCAACACCAATTTGAAGGGCCCGTTTTTTCTGACGCAGTTGGCGGCGCAAAAAATGGTGGAATTGATCCGCGCGGGAAAGATGCCGGGGGGGAAAATCATCAACATTTCTTCAATTTCGGCGTTTGCCGTCTCGACCGAACGGGGCGATTACTGCCTGACGAAAGCAGCACTGCCAATGTTGACGCAGTTGTTTGCCGTGCGATTGGCCGAGGAGCGGATTGGCGTGTTCGAAATTTGCCCGGGCATCATCGAGAGCGACATGACAGCGGCGGTGAAGGAAAAGTATGATCGCCTGATCGCCGGCGGCCTGACGCCCATTAAGCGATGGGGGCGTCCGGAAGACGTGGCCCACGCGGTGGCGGCCATTGTGGGCGATGCGTTTCCGTTCAGCACCGGGGAGCGCATTCACGTGGACGGCGGGTTTCACATTCGGCGGCTGTGACAAATTGGACGCATCGTGCGGTGGAATCGATCGTAACTGGGCCGTCGTGATAAATCGCAAGCGGAAGGAAGTGCGGGCGACAATTTATAGCCGCAAGTGAATCGATAATCATGCGAATTGCCCTGCTTGGCGTTGACGAAGCAACGCTTGCCGTAGCGACTGCAGCGGCGCGCGATGGCCACGACGAAATTGTGATGATTGATGCGTCGGCCGCCCGCGCGGCGGAAGCCAAGTCCATTGCTCGAAGCGCGCGGATGATTGCCGATTGGGAAAACGCGCTGGATACTAATTCGGTGGACGCAGTGGTGGTGGCTGCCAACCAACCTTCGGGCGATCAGCCAGACTTGCGGATCGAACAATTGCGGAGGTTGATTCAGACCGGTATTCCGACGTTGGTGTCGCATCCGATCAATTTGTCGATGCTGGAATGTTACGAATTGGAAATGATCCGCGAAGAATCGCGCTCCATCGTTTTGCCGTATTTACCCGCGCGGTGGCATCCTGTGGCAACGGAAATGCACTCGCTGGTTGAGCAGGGAAAGTCGTCGGCGATGGGAGGCATTGAGCAAGTTGTGTTCGAGCGTTTTTTGCCGCAGCGGAATCGAGAGGGAGTATTGCGGCAGTTTGCGATCGACGCGGATTTAATGCAGTTCGTCGCTGGCGACGCGACCAAGATGCACGCCTTAGGCAGCGGTACAGGTACTTCGGTGGGGCCGTATGCCAATCTCACGGTGCAAATGACGTGCGAGCAGGAACTGGTTTGCCGATGGTGCGTATCGCCTGTGGAAGACCAGCCTGGGGGGCGGTTGACTCTGGTTGGCTCGCAGGGAAAGTCAGTGTTGTGGATGCCGGAAGACCATTCGCCCTGGCGGCTAGAAATTCGCACATTACCGAATGCGACCGTCAAAGACTATGTAGATTGGGATCCAGCCTCCACGGCGCTTGCAAAACTTGCCGCCGCTCGCGAAGGCGAGCCCGTTGACCCCACCTGGGCCGAAGCTGCCCGAACGGTGGAATTAGCAGAAACAATTGATCGCAGCCTGGCGCGGGGACGGACGATTGATTTGCATCGGGAAGAATTCACAGACATCGGCACGTTCAAGGGGACCATGACTTCGATCGGCTGCGGCCTGCTGGTGGCAGGCTTGGTCCTGGTGGTGTTGGTGGCGATGTTGCATTTGCTGGCCGTGCAAGCGGGCTGGGTGCAGTTAGCGAATTTGCTGGATCGTTGGCCGTATTTACTGTTGCTAGTTTGCGGCATTTATTTGTTATTGCAGCCGCTGGCATTCATCGGGAAGTCGGAGCGGAAAACGACGGCGCCGCCCTCGAATCAATCGTCGAGCCAAGGGCCGGATGGCGAATCATAACAACGCCGAGCCGGGATAAAATGGGGGAATTTTGACGGTTGTCCTGGGCACTTCCCCGCGAAAACGGCGATTGGCTCGGCTGATACGTCAATGTTTGCCGAACCCGTAAAGCTTCTCTATGAAGAATTGGCGAGTTTAATCGTCAGTTTTTAGCAGCGTTAATCGCAATCAGGCAAGCTATTCGGGCCGCGTGGTAGCGTTTTAAGCGGCTGTAACTGGTGGACCGATTTAACCAGCGTATCGCGACGCACTGCCTGCCTGGCGACGCCGTGATTTTCCGGTGATCGGGCAACATAGCCTGGCCAATTCCAGCGACGCCACCCACCGCCAATCGGCCCTCCATGTCTACCTGCCTAGTTCGTCGCGTGCCTCGATGTATTAGAAGCACGCTGTGCTGGATTGCCGTGAGCGGCGTGTTGGGGTATTCCCCACTGGCCAGCAATCATTTCAGCCACGCCTCCGAAGCGCGCCGCACGGCGATTGTTCAGGCGGTCGAAGCGGCGCACGATTCGGTCGTTAATATCCACGGCCAGAAGACGTTGATCGGCGACGACGACCCTTTATCTCGCCCAGAAGGCCCGCACAAAGTTAACGGGATGGGCACAGGAATTATTATTGATGAACGGGGCTACATCATTACCAACTTTCACGTGGTTGACGGCGTCACGAAGCTGGAAGTCACGCTGGCGGACAACACTTCCTGTGTCGGCCAGTTGATTTCGACCGATCCGAAGAACGATTTGGCCATTGTCAAAGTTGACGTGCCGCGAAAATTACCGGTCATCACCATCGGCACTTCCAGTGATTTGATGGTGGGCGAAACGGTCATCGCTTTGGGGAACGCCTTCGGATACGAAAATACCGTTACGCGGGGAATTGTCAGCGCTTTGCACCGCAACGTGCAAATTAGCGACACACAAAGCTACGAAGATTTAATTCAAACCGACGCCAGCATCAATCCCGGCAATTCCGGTGGACCGCTGTTGAACATCGACGGCGAAATGATCGGCATCAATGTGGCCGTGCGAGCCGGCGCCCAAGGAATTGGGTTCACCATTCCCATCGATAAAGCCATGGCCGTGGCGGCCAAGCTGCTGAGTGTGGAAAAAGTAGAGCGTAAGTGGCACGGCGTGAAAACCAGCGACACGCCAGGACATCCAGACGGGGCGGTGATCACGGCCCTTGACGACGACAGTCCCGCCACCAAAAGCGGGCTGAAGGCGGGTGACATTATCACTGCGGTCGACAGCAAGCCGGTGGCGCGTTCGGCCGATTTTGAACGAGCCATGCTGGGTCGCAAGGTCGATCAGGATGTTTCGATCACGGTCCAGCGCAACAATCAGCCGGTGGACCTGAAACTGGCGCTGGTCGATTTGCCAAGCAAGGCCAGCACCCCGGGCGACGCCACGTGGGAACTTTTGGGATTGAAATTGCAACCGCTTCCGCCGCAACAGTTCGCGCTGTATCAATCGCGGTACCACGGAGGCTTGTCGGTCGTGGCGGTGCGGCCAGACAGTCCGGCAGCCAAGCAAGGCATTCGGCACGGCGACGTGTTAGTGGGAATGCACATTTGGGAAACGGTCAGCCAGGAAAACGTTGATTACGTGCTGAACCGGCCTGACTTCGCCGAGATCCAGCCGATCAAGTTCTACATTTTGCGTGGCAACGACACGCTTTACGGCCACCTGCCGGTGTCGCTGGAACGGCGGTAAGATTGCGAACGAAATCGCCTGCCGCCACTTGCGTCGCTAGGGGCGCACCGATATGGTCGGTGGCATGGAAGCCGATTTTCTGCGTTGGCTGCGTCAGCGGTTGCCGCCGCATCCGCTGCTCAAATTGGGCATCGGTGACGATGCGGCGCTGTTGGCAACCGCAGGACGTGGCGATCTGGCGGTAACGACCGATTTAATTGCCGACGGAATCGATTTTGATTTAAAAATTCATTCGCCGCAGCGGATCGGCCATAAGGCCTTGGCGATTAATCTGAGCGATTTGGCAGCCGTGGCTGCGCGTCCGTTGGCGGCGGTGATTGCGCTTAACCTGCCTCGGCAAAACGGTGGGCAACTGGCGAGGGAACTGTACGAGGGAATGTTGCCGCTGGCTGAGCAATTTCACATCGCCATTGCCGGGGGTGACACCAACAGTTGGGACGGGCCGCTGGTGGTCAGCATCACCGCGCTGGGCGAAGCCACGGCCGGGAGTCCGTTATGCCGCCGCGGAGCACTGCCTGGGGATCGAATTATTGTAACAGGCCAATTCGGCGGCAGCATTTTGGGACGGCATTTGGATGTTACGCCACGGGTGAACGAAGCACTTCTATTGCACCAGCGTTATCCACTGCACGCCGGAGTTGATTGCAGCGACGGCCTATCGCTTGATTTGTGGCACTTGTGCGAGGAAAGCCGTTGCGGGGCGGTGATCGACGTTGATCAAGTCCCCATTGCAGCGGCAGCGGAACAACTTGCAGCGCAGCGGAATGATGGAGTCTATGCTCTAGAACATGCTCTGACCGACGGGGAAGATTTTGAATTGATTTTGGCCGTTCCGCCGGAAGCCGCGGAGCGAATGCTTGTCGATCAACCGTTGGAAGATGTACGTTTGACAGACATCGGCCAATTTGTGGCGGAACAACAATTGTTACAACACCGTGCCTCCGGCGAATGGAAACCGCTGGCGCCGCGCGGATTTCAACACCGTTTCGATTAGCGTCCACTTAATTCGAGAGAAACTGATGGCCTGGCAGCGGATCGCAGCCGTGGAAGACTGTTCCCCCGGAAACTGCCTGGAAGCGGTGGCCGGCGAGCGGATGATTGCGCTGTTCAACGTGGCTGGAGAATTCTTTGCTTTGGACGGTGTTTGCCCGCACCAAGGTGGGCCACTTGGGGAAGGGCAGTTGTCGGGCTGCATTGTCACTTGCCCATGGCATGGCTGGCAGTTCGACGTGCGTTCGGGCCAGCATCAATTGAATCGCACCGTGATGCAGCCGAGGTTTGAAACGAAAGTGGAAGCGGGCGCGGTGTGGGTAAACGTGCCGGAATGATGCGTGGCGCTCCCGACTCGTCACGCGGGACTTCGAATTCCCTCTTTTCCGGCATCCATCTTGTTTCGCCATTGGAGTTTTTGCTATTGTGACCGCACACGGACATAAGCAACATGAACCCTGCGAGTTGGCGTCTTGATTGGCTTTCGCTCTTTCCGTAACAGCGATCCGCCCCACTTGGCCGAGATTTGGCGCACCCGCTCCGGTCTGCGGGGCTATGTGCAGCCGATGACTAGTGCCCTGCTGGAGCGGCTTGTATTTTCCAAGCCGTATTTCGATCAGGCGGGCCTGGTATTGGCCACCGATGAAGAGCGGCCCCTGGGCTTTGCGCATGCCGGTTTTGGTCCGGTGGAGGACGAATCGGCCTTGTCGCACGAGATGGGGGCCTCCATCTTGACCATGGTGTCGCCGCATCCTGACGAAGCTGCGATTGCCGCGGAACTCATCGGCCGTAGTGAAGCCTACCTGCGCGCAAACGGGGCGAAGGTAATTTATGGCGGGGGCATTAGACCGCTGAACGCATTTTACGTGGGGCTGTACGGCGGCAGCGAGTTGCCGGGCATTCTGGATTCCGATGCGCAACATCAGGGCTTTTTCCGCGCCGCAGGATACCGCGAAATCGACCACACTGCGGTGCTGCATCGTGAACTGTCGGATTTTCGGCCCGTAGTCGATCGACAACAAATGTTGCTGCGGCGGCGCCTCCATGTGGATTGCGTGTGCGATCCGCCGCTGCGAACCTGGTGGGAAGCTTGTACCCTCGGCGATTTCACGCGGCTACAGTACCGGCTGTTTTTGAAGGACGAACCGCAGCCCGCCGGGGTGACCACCCTAATCGACATGGAAGCCTTCAGTCATACGTGGGGCGCTCGGACGGCGGGTTTGGTCGATGTATTCATCGGAGAAGCTTATCGCCGCCAGGGGATGGGAGTTTGGCTGGTGGGCGAAATTTTGCGACAAGCCGCGGAGCAAGGATTTGGACTGATCGAAGTGCAAACCATGCAACACAACACGGCGGCCTTGGCGATGTACGCCAAGCTCGGTTTTCAGCAAGTGGATCAAGGTGCAGTATTCCGGAAGGAAACGTGACGAAGCCGTGGTCTATTTCTTGATGCCGCCGAATGAGCGTAAGAAGCGACGAGCGCTCAGGGCCGGTCTTGCAAACGGACAATGTAATCGAATAACTGATGTTCCGGATCGCCGTCCATGCGACGCACGTATAGCGATAACGGCGTGGGTGTGCCGGTGCGGCGCAAATCGGCCAGATACTCCTGCAATAGCGCCTTGTGCGTGGGATCGGTTTCCAACAGCCAATGGACCCAGGCCCAGGCTTCAGCGTAATCGCATTCGGTCATTTCGGCCGGCGAGCGGAGCGATTCCAAGCGGCGGATGTCAGGCCGCCAGCGCCCTTGTTTCGCCTGCTTGTTTAATTCCGCCAGCAGGGTGGAATTCAGGCCGTTCGTGCCGCGTGGCACTTCGAAGTATTTGGCCAATCCTTCATCCAGCCAGAGAGGCAGGCTTTGCACCATCGAGTGTAAATATCCGTGGCACACTTCGTGCCGCAAATCTTCCGCGACTCGATCGCCCCAATAAGCATAGACTGAAAGCTTGGTGTCAGTTTCGATGAAAAACGCGCGACGGTCTGGAAAGTTGGGATATTTTTGCCGGATGAATTCGTAAAACTGCTCCGGCTCTTTGAACAGATAGACGTGGATTTTTTCGTCGGAGATCGGCAAGTTCAGTTTGCTGCTGACATCGGTCCGTTCCGCATTCAGTTCTTGCAGCAACCTGTGTTGGCTGGGCAGCTCGAAATTGCTGTGAATCACCAATTGATCCAGCGTCACCGTAAACCGCTCCGGCAGTTCCACGGCGGGCTTGGTTGTGGTGTGCCAAGTTGCGCAGCCGCATACCACGGCGCAGATTGCCACCGCACTTGCAAATTTGCAAGTGAATCGAAAGCGAAACCACGTTGCCCCCACGTGCATTCTGGTCCTCCATGACCCGGGAATTGTGAGCGATCAGCCCGTTGGCGGATTCAGCCCACAATGAAGCTCTAGGGAACTCAGCCCGACGAGCAAGCGAACTAATGGCCCAACCGGCTTTCCGAAAAGCGGGTGATGATAGCACAGTGGGTCAACCCGACAAAGAGCGAATTGGCCGCTTGCAAACCGGCAAATCGTCGAGAATTAAGCCCCGAAATGGTCCCGCTGCGTAATCAGGCAGTCGCGCCAGAACGCTGCGAAATTAAAGCATCCAGTTCCTCTCGCAACCGTGGCAGAATTTTGTCGTACGCAAACGCGCCTAGTTCTTCGCTGCGGCGTTTGAGATTCACGAAATTGGGACCGCACCATAGGCCCAGATCGGCGTCGTCGGTTTCGCCGGGACCGTTCACACGGCAACCCATCACGGCAATCGTAATGTGATGGTCCTGAGCGAAACGGGTCATTTCCTTGACTTGCTGGGCCAGTTCCACAAAGGCTTCGTTTTCGACACGCGAACAACTGGGGCAACTGATGATGTTGAGCGTGGTTAGCCCGAAATCGACCACGCTGCGGACCCGACCGGCGGCAATGTCGGCCAGAATGGAACGCCCCGCGGCAATTTCTTCCCCTTTGCGGGGATTGGGCACGGTGAGCGAAACCCGAATGGTGTCACCAATGCCCCGGCCAATGAGCTGCTCGAACGCAATCCGGGTTTTAATAATGCCATCCGGCGGCAAGCCGGCCTCGGTGACGCCCAAGTGCAGCGGCACATCGGGCCGGCGCTCCGCAAAGCGGCGGTTGACTTCGATCACTTTTTTGGGATCGGAATCTTTCAGTGACACGCAGTAGCGCGTAAAGCTGAGATCGTCCAGCAGCTCGCAATGTTCCCAAGCGCTTTCCAGCATGGGAGTGATGGAATCGGCCGGATCGTACTTTTCCTTCTTGGCCGGATCGACACTGCCGCAATTCACGCCGATGCGAATGGCGCAGTCATGTTTAGCCGCCGTTTCGACAATGAACTTCACCTTTTCCTGCCACGGCTTTTCGCGCTCGTGATGATATAAGTGGCCTGGGTTGTAACGAACTTTGTCGACATGCGGAGCGACATCGGTCACCAGACGGTAATTCTCTTGCAAATCAACCGCCAGATTTGCGCGGGTTTGGCGGCGAATTTCGGCCAGCGCTTCGGCATCCTTTCGGTTATCGACAGCGATCCGCACCACGTCGGCGCCGGCCTGTTCCAAATCGCGCACTTGGCCGACCGTGGCAGCTACATCTTGCGTAGCGGTGGCCGTCATGCTTTGCACTGCAATGAGATTTCCGGCGCCGATCGTTATCGAACCGATCTGCACCGCGCGTGTTGGGTTGCGTTTGATGGAAACCATAATCGCTTGATGAAATTCATTTGGGCCGGGGATCAGGGCGTTGAAAAACGGCAGGCATCCTTAGCCCCATTTTTTGCCCAGCTCGGCCAGCCCGGCCTTTTGCAGATCGTCGGGGGTCATGACAGGGTGAAAATGGCATTCGGCGTGGAAGTTCAAAAAGAATGGCTCGGCCAAGGCCGGAATTTGCGAGGCGTTTTCCATATTCACCACCAGCAGGCCCGTCCGCTTGCCTTCCATGTCGGTGAAATAGACCGATTCCGGCTTAATCGCCGCCAGAATTTTACCCATGATCTCCCCGGCGGTCCCTTTTCGCACCAGGGTATTGAATGGCTCGTTGGGAAAACTGGCTCGAATCAACATGCGCATCATGCACCTCCGTGATCAATTGGATGATATGGCGAGTTCTTGGTCGGTCGAAAGAAGCATTTTAACCAATTCGGTGATGTTGGCAAAGGCGAGGCTTGACGGCTCCCATGCGTATTAGTATAGTGATACACTATGTCGCGCTTCTTATTTCAGGCGTTTCCCGGCTCCGGTGTGCCAATTTATCGACAGTTGGTCGATCAAGTGCGCCGGCACGCCGCCACCGGCCGCTTGCAGTCCAACGATTTTTTGCCTTCGGTGCGGCAGGTCGCTCAGGAATTGCAAATTAATCCCATGACAGTTTCCAAGGCTTATTCGATTTTGGAGCGGGAAGGGGTATTGGAAAATGTGCGCGGTCAAGGCATGCGCTTAAAAACACCGCTAGGCAATGGCACCATCCGCGACAGGCGGCAGGCGCTCAAACCCCTGTTGGAGCAAGTGGCCGCCACGGCCTATCAATTGTCACTTTCGCCGCAGGATGTAATGCGATTGCTCGAACCCATGCTGGAGGATCTCAATCGTGAATAATTTAGAAACGGCAAGCGGGTCAACGACGGAAATAGATTCGACCGAACTGCTGATTGACGTCGGCGGCCTGCGCAAACAGTTCAAGGCAGGTAAGGAAGTGCTGCGCGGAGTCAACCTGCAAGTGCCACGCGGCACCGTGCTGGGATTGTTGGGGAAAAACGGCGCGGGCAAAACGACTCTAATTAAATGTCTGCTCGGCTTGCTGAAACCGACCGGCGGGACGGCAATGCTCTTGGGAGAAAATGCTTGGGACCTGTCGGCTGAAGCCAAGGAGCGGCTGGGTTATGTCCCACAGATTGTGACACTGTACCAATGGATGAAGGTGAAGCACATCATTGCATACACAGCGGCGTTCTACCGAAATTGGAACGCCACGTTGGCGGCAGAATTGGTGCAGCGCTGGGAAATACCAATAGACGATCGCGCGGGAACGCTTTCCGTGGGCACATTGCAAAAACTGGCGCTGGTGTTGGCATTGGGGCACGAACCGGAGTTGTTGATCCTCGACGAACCGGCCGCCAGCCTCGATCCGATTGCTCGCCGCGAATTCTTGGCTGAAGTATTGAATATCGCCGGCCAAAACGATCGGACCATATTATTTTCGACGCATATTACTAGCGACCTGGAGCGTGTGGCCGACACGGTGGCGATTTTGAAGGAAGGAAAAATTGTTTATCACGGCGAGCTTGGCGAACTGAAAGATTCGATCAAGCGGCTGCATTTTACCGCGGCGGCTCCGTTGCCTCAGACTTTCGTTGTGCCAGGCGCGCTGTCGACGCGCGTTGACGGCAGCCAAGCGATGGTGGCCACGCGCGACCTGTCGCCGGAACTCATTTCGGCATTGTGCAACCAATGGAAAGCCAAGGTGCAGATTGAAGATTTGAATCTGGAAGACATATTCCTAGAGATGCACCAACCATGACCGCGCAAATAGGCCAAGTACTGGCGACGTATTGGCGACGTGCGATATCCGGTCCCATTGCCATGGTGGCGGTTGGCCTGTTGGCGTTTTCCGCGATTGCGACTGTCGCGTCAGCACTTGATGGCACGATGACGACCGAGATGGCAATATGCACGGCATTCCTTGGTTCGGCTTTCGTCGGGCTCCATTTCAAGCAGCAGGTCATTCAGATTCGCCAGCGGCGATTTCCAAACGGGGCTGCTGCTCATGTGGTGGTTGTGGTCGGATTTTTAATTCTGCTGGCGGTGGTGCTACCCGCGGCAAATATGGCCTTTGGCAATTGGAGTTGGGGGCTCTCGGGTCTTTGCCTCGCCATATCAGCGGTGACGTTTACCTATTTCACGACTCCAACGCCATTTGTCGTATTATTCATTCCACTTATAATTTTGATGGCCTGCCTCTCTCCGGTTCAAAAGTGGTTTCAAGAACTTAGCCAGGGGCGGCAGGAAGTGTTAGGGGTGCTGCTTCTGACCGCGAGCATGTGCGGCATTGCGGCAACGCTGGTGTGGCTGTTGCAACTGAGCGATGAGGGATCAGGAAATTTTGATCTATCGGACCCCAAGATTTATTCGCGGTGTGATCCAAGACCTGAAGTCTCGCCAACGCGGATGGCATCGTTTCTTTGGCGATTTGGAACGCCTTCCGAGCGGCAAGTTCCGATGTGGCCGCAATGGGCCAGAGGTTCGCTTTGGCAGCGCATCAGGCAGCGGAGTGTGGTGCTTAGAACGGATGGGTGGTTTAGCGGTGTCCTGTTTTTTGCGACCTTTTGGGGCGTCTCCTTCTTGGAGCCGCCCAACCTGCGATCAAGCATCCTGATAGTTTGTGCATTTTACATGGTATTTGCCCCCGTTTTCAATGTGGCGCTTGTGTGGCAGCAGCAACGCCCAATGACAATCATCGAGTCGCTGCGACCGGTGGGGCGATCGCAATTTTTGGTTGAGATGGGGCTAACGTATGCCTATCGAGCGGCCAAGGAATGCCTATCGTTGAGTATTGCCTGGTGTGTGCTTGCATTTGTGCTTTCGGCGGGTGCGCCGAATTGGAGCAAGCTGTTAACTGTGCTGGCGCCGACAGCTGCGCTACAAGTGTTATCGTTCGGCCTGGCAGTTTGGATGATGCGGTATGCTTACTTCACATTTTCGACTGCATTGTGCGCATTTTTCGTCGCAGTGCTAATGCTAACACCGTTTGTTGATTGGCGTAACGCTTCGCTAGGCGCGCTGCTCCCGATTACGCCGGGAATTATTCTCGCCGGAGTTTTGATTATGTGGGATGCCTATCGGCGCTGGATGCAGACGGAGTTTGGATGAAAGTGTTACACAAGCCCAGGAGTTGCAACCCCTGGGTTTGCGGAAGATGACAACTGTGTGCGGCTATCGTTTCACACGCCGATGTCTTCATTCCACAACTCCGGCTTTTCGCGAATGAAGCGGCGCATGAGTTCAATGCAATGCGGGTTTTGCAGCACTTCGACTTTGACCCCGCGGCTGCGGAGCAGTTCTTCCTCGCCCATAAAAGTTTGATTTTCGCCGACGATGACCCGAGGAATGCCATACAGCAAAATGGTGCCGCTGCACATGGGGCAGGGGGAAAGCGTCGTATACAGTACGCACTGGCGATAAACACTGGCTGGCTGGCGGCCGGCGTTTTCCAGGGCATCCATTTCGCCGTGTAGAATAGCGCTGCCTTTCTGAACACGACGGTTATGCCCGCGGCCGATGATTTTTCCGGCATGCACAATCACCGAGCCGATGGGAATGCCCCCTTCGGCATAACCCGCCGCCGCTTCATCAATGGCCGCTTGCATGAATGGATCCATACAATCGAGAGTCAGTTTTTGGTTGCAGGAAGTGTAAGGTCGGCCTGAACAAGCGTCGCGCTGGCTTCGCTGTTGACGATGACGCCGCCGTTCAAGTCGACGGCCGAAACTTTGGCAGTGCTCTCTTTGCTTGGCAATTTGAAAATGAGCGTATCGGTTCCACTCCCACTGACGTATTCGGCGGGTTCGCTCCCCTGGAGCGTCAAACGGGGCTTCCCTTTGACGGTGACCGAGGCGTTAAACGTCAACGAGATTTTCCCGTCCTGCGGTTTCAATTCCTTGATCGCAATCGGCCCAGGATGTTCCGGGTCCCACGTATGGTTGAATGTCCAGGCCGGCGTAATTTGGGCATCGGTGGGGGAACCGGGGGCTGTCGAAAGATTATCGGCAAACCAAGCGTAATCGCCGCCGTCGCGATGGCAGTTGTAAAAATAAACACGCTCGCCCCAGATGTTTTGCTTATCCAAATCGGCATTGCGTTTTTTGTCCGCATCGGTGGCCGCCGCGCCACTGAGCGGATAAATCACTCGTCGCGGCGGTCGGTCGGCCATGGTGTTGGAAAACGTGCAATCGAGAAAATAAAACTGGGCATCGACATGATGGCGGGCCAAGCACCAGCCCTTGACGCCGTCGAACTTGCAATTGCGCAGCACGTATTTCATGTCTTCGTTCACGTGGCCGTCGTGCCAAACGGCCGCCGTGGGTTTCACCTCGTAGAACGTGCAATCGGTCACGTAGCACCAGCCGCGCGGACAAACAAAATCGACCGAGCCGCGAAAATTACAATTAGCATGATAATAGCGGCCGCTGTCCCCCTTCCACAACGATACGGTGTCGTTTCCTTCGCTCAGCACGTCGCTATTGATAATGACCGTGCGGTCGGCATTGCCGAAAATGGCAAAGGCATGCTTACCGATGACGCCCGCCGTATTGACCACCGTGAGATTATCCATCACGAAGTCGTCGCCACGCACGTTGAGCACAGCGCGGCCGATGTCGTCGGGATGGCTCGTAAAATCGTCGGCCAATTGCGAAAACTCCAGGCGGGTGTTTTCGCGATTTTCTCCCCGCAGGGTAACGTTACTGGCATCCACGCGCACTTTTTCTTTATACACGCCCGGCTTGATGAGAACAATTTTCCGCTCACGGTTGCCGCGCGGAATCGAAGCCACGGCTTCCTGCACGGTCTTAAAATCGCCAGTGCCGTCGGCAGCAACGGTAATATCGGGCGGCAAAGAAAGCGCCGAATCGGTCGCGGTCGGAGCGCTTTCGGCCGCTGTGGCACTCCGCCCATGCCCGCTAATGCTGAACGCGACCCCGACCAGTAGCAGAAACAGCAATGCCGCAAGATTGCGTCGTATCGGATTGAAATCGAGTGTTGTCATAGCGTGTTCAATGGATGCGGAATCGAAATGATATGTACGCCATTTACATTTCCCATCGCTCCTGCTCGACCATGCGCTGCTCGGTTTTACGGTCCTGCTCCGAATCGCTGCTGCGCAAGATAAACCATGCCAAGCGGCCGAGCAATCTCCCATAAATAAAAACCGTCGCCGCCAGCACCGGGCCGGCGGCAAGGGGCATCAGAAAAGGAGAGCGGTTGTAGAGCAGCCGTGTGACCAACTCGTTGGGCGTCCATAAAATTGCCGTCAGCACGTAGAACAAAGCCCAGGCGGACCAAGCCATTCGCAGGGTGCGAAAAATGGGCCGCGAAATAGGAAACAAAATGACGTCGGCCTCCAATGCCGACAGCACGACAATCGGCGTCAGTAGGAAAGTAAAAACCAAACAAGCCCAACCGAAAAAATCTCCGATAAAGCTGGCTAATCCGGCGATGGCCGCCGCCAACGTGCCGGCAATTACTTCCCACCAAACCACACGCACCAAACTCCACATCCGATCGCGCCAATTGGAATCGGGCCAATCATGGGCTTTGTCGACGTTGTGGGCCGCATTGACCGTAATATCGAGGAAACTGGCGGCCAGATAAGAAAGGCTGAACAACAGCGCGAAAAACGCAGCGATACCGAAGCACCCGGCCTGCAGCGCCCCCGCTTCGGTGCCACTGTACAATCCCATCAGAGCCAACAGCGCTAGCTCATCTCCCACGATGAGCCCGAGCGAAGCACAAACCCATTGCGCCAGCGAATACTTTTGGAAGGGGAAATCGAACACATTATTAGTGAATGCCCAAGCCAGGCCTGCTCGGCGCGGCGGCGTCACCACGTCTTCGCGCGGTTTCTCTTCCGAAACCGACCCGCGCGCGACGTCGGAACGGACCATCATGGGAGGCCGTGGCAGGGGGGACGGCGCCAATTGATATTCAACCTCGCTTGGCGTGGTGACATGTTGCACGCCGGACGCCGGCGGAAGCTCGACCGGTTCCTCCATCATCAGTGTGTCCTCGGGAAGGATTGCTTCGACGGCCGGCGGTGGGCTGACGATCACTGCAGTTCCGCACTGGCGGCAACGGGCATCGCCTTTTACCGCCGACTGTGGAAATTCCCGACGCCAGCGGCATTTAGGACACGTCAGCCAGACGAAATTAGATTCGGTTTGATTCATGCCGTTGGCT
>DATJYL010000063.1 GCA_035499655.1 Pirellulales bacterium | reverse complement strand
CGCACTCGATCCGCGGTTGAAAAACAAATAACGTGCAACTGCTAAACCGGCAAGCGCGGGGCAAGCCCTCGCGGCTAAAAGTATGTCGCTTCTCGAAATCGAAAACCTCGGCGTCGAATTTCGTACCGACGATGGCACAGTCCGCGCCGTCGACGGCATTTCCCTTTCCATCGAGCCTGGCGAAACGCTGGGCATTGTCGGCGAAAGCGGCTCGGGCAAAAGCGTTTCCAGCCTGGCAATCTTAGGCCTGGTGCCGCAACCGCCGGGAAAAATCACCAGCGGCCGCGCCATGTTCGAAGGCCGAAATCTGCTCGCCCTACCGCAGCGCCAGTTGGCGCACATTCGCGGCAACCGCATCGCCATGATTTTTCAAGACCCCATGACTTCGCTTAACCCGTTTCTCACCATCGGGCAACAGTTAACCGAGGTGACGCGGCTACATCTGCGCCACACTCACGAGCAAGCGCTCAAGCACGCCATCGAAATGCTCCAGCGCGTGGGCATTCCCTCGCCGGCTCGGCGCATCGACGATTACCCGCACCAATTTTCCGGCGGCATGCGGCAACGGGTAATGATCGCCATGGCCTTAGCCTGCAAGCCGGCCCTGCTGATCGCCGACGAGCCGACCACGGCGCTGGACGTCACAATCCAGGCTCAAATTTTGGAGCTGATGAAACAGTTGCAACAGGCCGAGGGAACCGCCATCATTCTCATCACGCACGACTTGGGCGTCGTGGCCAACATTTGCCGCCGCGTCAACGTGATGTACGCCGGCCGCTTTGTGGAAGAAGCTCCGGTCAATGATTTGTTCGCCCGGCCCCGGCACCCGTACACGCTTGGTTTGCTGCAATCGATCCCGCGGCTCGATACGGCCAAGGAAGCATTGACCCCCATCCGCGGCCAGCCCCCCGATTTAATTCACTTGCCCACCGGCTGCGCTTTCCATCCGCGCTGCCCCAACATCATCGACCGCTGCCCACGCGACCTGCCGCCCCTCTACCCCGGCGACCCCGAAGTGCGCTACGCCTGCTTCAATCCAGTGCGTGGAGAATGACGAATGACCAAGCACGAATGACCAATACGATGGCCCGTGATCATTGGTCATTGGTCCCGGCGCGCCGGGATGGTCATTGGTCATTCATTCGTCATTAGACCTTCGTCATTCGTCATTTCGCTGTGATGCAGTCCTTCCCCATCCATTTCCGCAGCACTTCCGGCACAATCACGCTCCCGTCCGGCTGCTGGTAATTCTCGAGTACGGCGATGATCCCCCGGCTAATCGCCACGGCCGTGCCGTTCAGTGTGTGGGCAAAGTGCGTTCCTTTTTCCCCTTTGTGCTTGAAGCGAATCCCTAGCCGTCGCGATTGATAATCGGTGCAATTGCTGGTGCTGGTCACTTCGCCGAATTCGCCCGCTTCGCCGCGCCCTGGCATCCACGCTTCCAAATCGAACTTGCGATACGCCGGCCCGCCCAAATCGCCGCTGGCCGTGTCGATCACCCGGTACGGAATGCCCAGCCCGTCAAAAATTTCGCACTCTAAGCGGCATAAATCATCGAGCACGGCATTGCTTTGCTCCGGCAGCGTGAAAGCAAACATTTCCACCTTCGTGAATTGATGCACCCGATACAACCCCCGCGTGGCTTTGCCGTGTGCGCCCGCCTCGGTACGGTAACAATGGCTGATGCCGCACATTTTGATCGGCAACTGCTCGGCTTCCAAAATCGTGTCGCTCAAGAGGCCGCCTAGAGTAATTTCCGCCGTGGCAACCAGGCTCAGGTCGGTCCCATCGACGCTATATATTTGCGTTTCCGGACCGCGCGGAATAAACCCGATGCCGCTGAGGATTTCGTTTCGGGCCAAGTCGGGCGTGATGGTCGGCGTGAATCCCTCGCGCACCAGCTTGTCAATCGCGTACTGCTGCAGCGCCAATTCCAACAGCACGGCGTCGTTCTTAAGAAAGTAAAAGCCATGCCCGGCGACTTTCGCCCCCCCGTCAAAATCGATCAGGTTCAATTTTTCCGCCAGCGCCACGTGGTCCAGCGGCTTGAAATTGAACTTCGGCAACGGCGTTTTGCCGCGCTTCACTTCCCGTGCGGCATCTTCCCCGCCGACCGGCGCATTGGGATGCGTCAGATTCGGAATCTGCCGCAAAATGTCGTCTCCCTCGTCGGCAATTTTTTTTAATTGCTCGGCGCCTGCCGTCACCTGGTCCCGCAGCCGGCGGCCTTCTTCCTTCCGGGCTTCGCGCTCCGCCGGGTCTTTCGCCTGGCCGATCGATTTGCTGACCGCGTTCGCTTGCTGGTTGAGCTGTTCGATGCTGGCTTGCAGCTTCCGCCGCTCAGCTTCAAGGGCCAGAAAGCGGTCAACGTCGGCCTTCGCCCCGCGCTTCGCACAGTTCTCCTTCACCCCCGCCGCATTTTCAACCACAAACTTTCGATCGAGCATATTGAATTCACGCTAAAAGTTTCGTTTTCTTATCAGCGATATAAAAAACAACATCAAACGATGTGGATGATCAAGAAGACTACAGATGAACGCAGATGTACGCGGATGAACAAAATAAGACAGATTCAAAATACACCCGAAATTGCCACCTGCCTGCCAACAATTACAGTGTTTTTAATCTGTGTTTATCCTTTTCATCCGTGCTTATCTGTGGTCTTTTGATTAACAACTTCCTTGTGCACTGTGATTTTATTCTGCGTTCTCTGCGTCTCTGCGCGAGAAATTATTTCGGTTTAACCGCCGCCAGTTCCTGCCACAGCCGGGCGCTGGATTTGATGCCGCGGTGGAAATCGGCCAGGCAGAATTTTTCGTTCGGACTGTGCGTGTTGTCGTCGTCCAAACCCCAGCCGAACAGTAGCGTATCGACTCCCAATTTTTCGTGGAAGTCAGAAACGACAGGGATGGAGCCGCCCTCGCGAATAAAAACCGGCGCTTTGCCGAAGCCGTGTTCAATCGCCCGCTCGGCGGCAGCCACATAGGGACTTTCCAGCGGCACCACGACGCCGGGCGCGCCGCTGAAATCAATCAATTCCATGGTCACGCCTGCTGGACACAGCTTTCGCAAATACGTTTCCAGTGAGCGGCCGATTTTTTTGGGGTCCTGATTCGGCACCAGGCGGAAGCTGAATTTCGCGCTGGCCTTGGCCGGCAAAATCGTTTTCGCTCCTTCGCCTTGGTAGCCGCTGGTCAGCCCATTGATGTCGAACGTCGGCCGGGCCGAGCGCCGCTCCAGCGTGGTGTAACCTTCCTCGCCGCCGACTGCACTGACGCCAATTTGCTTCATGAATTCCGCTTCGTTGAACGGCAACGAGGCAAATTGTTTGCGCTCCCGATCGGTAAGCGGCAATACGGCGTCATAAAACCCGGGCACGGTAATCCGTCCGTGCGAATCGACTAGCGTGGCCATTATTTTCGCCAGCGCAATTGCCGGGTTCACTACGCCGCCGCCAAACGTGCCGGAGTGCAAATCTTGCTTCGGGCCTTGCAGCCGCAACTCGAAATAAGTTAGGCCGCGCAGGCCGTAAGTGATAGCCGGCTGCCCGGGACCGAACTGGCTGCAATCGCTGATCACCGCCACGTCGCAGCGAAGTTTCTCTTTCGCGCCCTCGATGAATTGATACAAGTTCTCGCTGCCGACTTCTTCTTCCCCCTCGATCAAAAACTTTAACTGCACGGGCAGCTTGCCGGCGGTTTTCAGCCACGCTTCCGCACTTTTCACGTGCGTCAGCATTTGCCCTTTGTCGTCGGTGGCGCCCCGGGCGTACAAATTGCCATTGCGGCGCGTCGGTTCAAACGGCGGCGAAAGCCATTCGCCGAGCGGATCAGGCGGCTGTACGTCGTAATGGCCGTACACCAACACCGTCGGCGCCCCGGCCACCGGCGGCGACTGGGCATACACCAGCGGATGCCCGGCCGTCTCGATCATTTCCGCCTTCAAGCCGAGCGATTCAAACTGCTTTAGCACCCACTGGCCGGCCTTTCGCACGTCGGCCTTGTGCTTGCTGTCGGCACTCACGCTGGGAATGCGCAGCAAATCACACAGCTCGGCTTCAAACCGCTCGGCGTTGGCGATCAAGTATTCGTCGAGATTCGGCATTTTGGCTCCCGCGTTTTCGCTACCCCACGTTGCCCTTGGCAGGCGGCAGCCGCAATAATACCCTGTGGAGGGCGAAAGCGCCTATCCGGGCAAACCTACTGCGCGGGCCGTGTAGCAATAGGGCAGCTTGAAAACGTGTGGAGAATTGTATGTCCGCCGAACAATCTGCCGCCGCTGTTGCCGAAGCGCCCGCCGTGGAAACGGTTCCGCAAAAATCGGCCGACAAAAAGAAAAAGCCCAAGCGGCAGCCCCCTTACAACGTGATATTGTGGAACGATGACGATCACACCTACACCTACGTCATCAACATGATGCAAAAATTGTTCGGCTACCCGGTGGAAAAAGGGACGCAAATCGCCAACGAAGTCGACACGCAAGGCCGCGTCATCGTGCTCACCACCACGCGCGAGCATGCCGAGTTGAAGCGCGACCAAATTCACGCCTTCGGCAAAGACGATCTCATCGCCGGCTGCAAAGGCTCGATGTCGGCCAGCATTGAACCGGCGGAATGAATCGGAATGAGGGACGACGGCCTAGGGGCGTGGGACTTCGCGGGACGAAAGGCGCGGGACGAAAGGCGCGTAGAAAAATCCATCCGCTTGCGGTTTAGCAAAGTCGCCGGTTGATATATGTCTCACCCCTCACCCCTCACCCCTCACTCCTCACCGCTGCCTCCACCCCGCCTGCGCACCGTCACGCTGGGCTGCAAGGTCAATCAGTACGAAACCGAATTCGTCCGCCAAGCGCTCGCCGGAATCGGTTATCAAGACGCGGCGGTGAACGAACCCGCCGATTTGTGCCTCGTCAACACCTGCACCGTCACGCACGAAGGCGATTCCAAAAGTCGCCAAACCATCCGGCAGTTGGCGGCCCGCAATCCTGGCACGCGGATCATCGTGATGGGCTGTTACGCCACCCGCGCGCCCGACGAAGTGGCCGCACTGCCCGGTGTGGCCGAAGTCATCACCGACAAGCGCGAACTCCCCGATCTGCTCGGCCGCTTCGGCATTGTCGATGTGCCCACCGGCATCAGCACGTACGCCAACCGCCAACGGGCTTACGTCAAAGTGCAGGATGGCTGTCTGTTGCGATGCAGCTTTTGCATCATCCCGCAAGTGCGCCCCCATTTTGCCAGCCGCCCCGTCCAGCATATTCTGGACGAAGTGCAGCGGTTGGTCGCCGGCGGTTATCGCGAAATGATCCTCACCGGCATTCACCTGGGCCATTATGGCGTGGAATGGAATCACGACCGGCCCAAGCACGAGTGGATTCGCCTGGCGAATCTCGTCCAGCGCATTGCCCAGCTGCCCGGCGATTTTCGCATTCGACTGTCGAGCATCGAAGCCACCGAAGTCACCCGCGAACTGATCGCCGTAATGGCGGCCTATCCGGACAAGGTTTGCCCGCACTTGCACGTTTCGCTGCAAAGCGGCTCAGACGAAATTTTGCGCCGCATGCGCCGCCGCTGGTGTTCCAAACGAATTGTCGACCGCTGCCGGCTGGTGCAGCAATCGCTCGATCGGCCCGCTTTCACGACCGATGTCATCGTCGGCTTCCCCGGCGAAACCGACGCCGATTTCGCCGCCACTCTGAATGTCGTTCGCGAAATCGGCTTTTCCAAAATCCATCAATTCCCATTCAGCCCGCGCCGGGGAACTCCCGCGGCCGAGATGACCGATCAAGTGCCCCCGCCTGTGAAGGCGGCTCGGCTGGTACAGTTAGCCGCCTTGGAAACCAAACTCCGCGACCGCTATTACCAATCTCTGCGCGGCATGCCGCTGCGGGTGCTGATCGAATCGCCCATCTCCGAACGCCCCGGCCGCATGGTCGGCACCGCCTGCCGCTACGCCCCGGTGGAGCTACCCGGCAATGTATCGATGCGCAAGCAATTCGCGACGATCATCGCTGGCGACATGGCCGACGGCTCCCTTCAGGCTGTGAACAAGTAAATCTAGCCCAGCGCTAGCATCAAATCCCTCTGGAAAAGCCGCGCAGCATTCGCTACACTTCGACCCCAATTTTCCTAAAAATCCCGCGGTTTTCGGCCACCTTCCAGGGGTGACGCCGAGCCGCTGGCGCTGTCACAGTTACTTTTAGGCTCCCCAGGGCAAGTGAATTCCATGAGCCAGTTATCCAGTCGCAATCGTTGCCCCCTTTGTTTAGGCCCTGCCATGGCCATGCTAGCAATCGTGGCAGTCTTCGCTCTCAGCGATGATTTCCAGATCCTCCCTTCTGCGCGCGCCGCCTCGCCCTGGGATTCGCTGCTGCCGTTTAAAAAAGTTGACGCCGGGGAGGGGAACAGCTATCCCGTCGCACAAACAAACGGTCCCTGGATGATTTTGGCCTACACCTTCCGGGGCGAAAAATCGACCGCAGATGCCCAAGCCCTGGTCTACGAGCTGCGTTCCAAATACAAGCTGCCCGCGTACAGCTACCAGCGCACCTTCGATTACAGCAAGCCGGAGCGCGGCCTGGGTTTCAATCCCGATGGCTCTCCTAAGATGATGCACTACCAAACCGGCGGCGTCATCCAGGAAACCGCCGTCCTGGTGGGCGATTTCGACACCGTGGACGATCCCGCCGCCCAATCCATTCTCAAAAAAATTAAAAAATTGGAGCCCGCCTCCATTCATCCAGATCCAATGTTGCCCGCGCCCGATGGCGCCGACACCGCCAAAACCGCCCCCCTGGCCCTGGCCATGGTGGTCACCAATCCGCTGTTGCCCAAGGAATTTTTTTCCGGCAAGGGGGTCGACAAGTTTGTGCTCGACTTGAATAAAGACGTGCCCAACAGCTTGCTCGATTGCCCCGGCAAATACAGCATTCAAATCGCCACCTTCAGCGGCAATGCGGTGATCGACCAGCGGAAAATCGAGGATGTGGAAAAAGGGAAGCCCCTCCGCAGCCAGTTGATTGAAGCGGCGGAAAAAGCGCACGAAATGACCCTCGCCCTGCGCAACAAAGGCTACGAGGCTTACGAATTCCACGATCGCGATAAAAGCATGGTCTGCGTCGGCAGCTTCGATTCGCTCGGCGCCATGCGCCCCGACGGCACCCTGCAGCTCGATCCCACGGTCCAAAAAATCATCAACGTATTCGGCGACGATCAGGCGTTGCGCGACCCCACCAAAAAAATCGAAGCCAAATCCATCGCCCTGGAAGGCTTCAAAGTAAAAGTGCCCTTCGACGTCGCGCCCAAGCCCATTGAAGTCCCCCGCCGCTCCATCAGCGCCGACTACCAGCGCAGCATGCACGCCAAGCTGTAAGCAAACGTACTTCGGCTCCCGCTTGTCGAGCCTGGGCCAATGGTCTAGGGTGAAGGACATCGCCGCGGTCAATTCGAACCGCGCTCGGTTCTCTCGCGATTTGTTCTTCCATGCAGCTTGTTCTCGGCACGCACAATCGCAAAAAGGGCCTCGAACTGGCCGAACTGCTTCAGCCCTGGGGCTTTCAATTGCTCACCCTGGCCGATCTGCCCGCCGCAATCGAAGTTGCCGAAACAGGCGAAACCTTTGCCGCCAACGCCGCTCTGAAAGCCTGCGGGCAGGCGGCGCATCTTAAGTGTTGGGTCTTGGGCGAAGACAGCGGCCTGGCCGTCGATGCCTTGGCCGGTGCGCCGGGCGTTTATTCCGCACGCTTTTCTGGCCCCGGAGCGACCGACGAATCGAACAACCGCCTGCTGCTGGAAAAACTTGGCAAAACGCCGCTGGAAAAACGCACCGCCCATTACGTGTGCCACGCCACGCTGGCCGATCCGGCTGGAACAATTCAGGCCCAGGCGGATGGTTACTGCCATGGCCGAATTCGCTTTGAACCCGTCGGCACAGGCGGCTTCGGCTACGACCCACTGTTCGAAATCGTAGAATATCACCGCACCTTCGGCGAGCTTGGCCCGGCGGTGAAGGCCGCCCTCAGCCACCGTGCCCGGGCTATCCGTCAATTAATTCCCGCCATGCTGCGGCTGGTCGACAGCGGCCAGTGGCGATGAGGACGTGTCCGAAAAGTTTTGTAGGAGGCGAATCCTTTCGCCGATGGAACCCTGCTTTGAGAGGCTGTCGGGGAAAGCATTCCCCTCCTACCAGGTCGACCGATGCTTTTTGGATGCGCTCTTAGGTAAAATAAATCACGCCATGCCGTCGCATACGCCCAAAATCGTCATCGCTCTTGTGACCATCGGTTATTTTGTGTTTGCGGCGGCGGTGTTGGTCGGCATGTTTCTGGTGCGAGAAAGCATGGTGCCGGAACTGAGCACGTCGCAGTCACAATTGGATTGGAACCAGTGGCGAGCCGAAGCCGCCCAGCAAGACGGCAGCCACGGCCCCGTGCAGCGCGCGGTTCCCAAAAGCCCCGAAGCGCCGCTGCTCGTGCTATTGCGAGATTATTTTCCAGCGTGCGTAGTCGGTTTGCTGGTACCGCTGTCCGCGCTGTATGCCGTCATTGCCTGGATGGCCTGCGGCGTGCTGCGGCAATCAAAAAATTCTCCCTCTCCCTCCGGGAGTGGGCCGGGGTGAGGGTGCTGCTTTTGCTTCCTCTCCGTGTCTCTGCGGTTCAATTGTTCTGCCGCTCCCGATTCGCCACCAAACACGCCACTTGGTGTGCCGTGCCTTCCAGCGGCGGATCGATGTTGCGGCACGGTGGCTCCGCAATCGGGCAGCGATCTGCAAATCGACAACCCACATATTCTTGATCCGGCGAAGGCACGTCCCCGCTCAGTACCGTTCGCCGCCGTTGCCGCTCCACCGCCGGGTCCGGTATCGGCACCGCCGACAATAGCGCCTTCGTGTACGGATGCAATGGCTGCCGGTACAGCGTGGCCGCATCGGCCAATTCCACAATTCGTCCCAGGTACATCACGCCAATCCGGTCGGAAATGTGCCGCACCACCGACAAATCGTGGGCGATAAACACATACGCCAATCCCAACTGCCGTTGCAAATCGGTCAGCAGATTGATGACCTGGGCTTGAATCGAAACATCCAGCGCCGAAACCGGCTCGTCGCAAACAATCAGCTTGGGATTCACCGCCAAGGCCCGCGCAATGCCAATCCGCTGCCGCTGCCCGCCGGAAAATTCGTGCGGATAGCGATTCAAAAACCGCGGGTTCAGCCCCACCATGTCCAATAGCCGCAGCACTTCCAATTTTCGCCGCTTCGGTTCGTGTAGCCGAAAAATGTGCATCGGCTCGGCCACAATCGCCCCAACCGTCATCCGCGGATTCAGCGACGCAAACGGGTCCTGAAAAATCATCTGCATTTGCTGCCGATACGGCCGCATTTGGGCGTCGCCCAGCCCGTCGATGCGCTGTCCCTGCCACAGCACTTGCCCACCAAGTCGAACCGGCGTGCCGCCGCCGTGCAGCAAATTCAAAATCGCCCGGGCCGTGGTCGATTTACCGCAGCCCGATTCGCCTACCAATCCCAACGTTTCGCCGGAGCGCACCGTAAAACTCACCCCATCAACCGCCCGTACGAAACCATGTTCTTTGCGCCACAAATGTCCGCGCTGAAATGGAAAATAAACCTTTAGATCGCGCACCTCCAACAGCGGCGTAGCGGCCGATTGATTTGAATCCGCTTGCGGTTTAGCAACAATACTGGACATCGATAACTCACATTTTCGCCAACACCGCGACCGGGGCCTCGCCTTATTCTCCCTCTCCCCTTGTGGGAGAGGGCTGGGGTGAGGGGTGGAATCGTTTTCGGTTTTAAACTGTTCGCAAGACTTTAGTCGCCTCGTCGCACAACCGCTCCGCTTCCGCAGCCGTGGGCGCTTCGGCAATGGCCCGCACAATCGGCTCCGTATTGCTTCCCCGCACCAGCAGCCATTTGTCGGGCCAATCGAGCCGCAAGCCATCGAGCCGATCAGGCTGGGCATCTTTGAAATGCCGATCGAGTGCGTTTAGTCCTGTGGCCAGCTTTTCCTTGGGGAGCGAAATTTTTGTCTTACAAATTTCATACCGCGGCAATTCGTCCGCCAGCGCGCTCACGGGCATTTGCCGGGCGGCCATCGCATCCAAAATCAGTGCCATCGCAGTGAAACTGTCGCGTACCATTACCACTCGCGGATCGATCACGCCGCCGTTCCCTTCGCCGCCCAGCACTGCGCCGTGTTTCAGCATGGCATCGACCACATTCGCTTCGCCCACCGCCGAACGATAAAACGGCACGCCGTATTTTTTCGCCAAATCTTCGGTCATCCGGCTGGTCGAACAATTCGTCACTACCGGCCCGGGCCGCTCGCGCAGCACATGTTCGACGCAAATCGCCAGCGTGTATTCCTCGCCAATGTAGCGGCCCCGTTCGTCGATCACCGCCAGCCGATCTGCATCTGGATCCTGGCAAAAACCGATGTCGCACTTATTGTCGACCACTTGCTGCGTTACACCGGCCAAATTCTCCGCCGTCGGCTCCGGCGGATGCGCGAACAGGCCGTCGGGGTTGCCGCCCAACAGTGACGCAGTGCATCCCAGATATTCCAAAAGTAATTTCCCCACGACGCCGCCCGCCCCGTGATTGGAATCGAGCAGCACGCGAAACGACCGCTTACGAATCTGTTCCACGTTTGCCAGAGATAGCACAAGTTCAATATGCCGCGCCCACGATTTCGTCAATCGCTGCACCTTGCCCGATGGATGCTGTGGATTCGGCGGAAACGCAGCATTCCGGTAACCGCTCATGACTTTTTCTCCGGCCACAGCGGGAA
>DATJYL010000062.1 GCA_035499655.1 Pirellulales bacterium | reverse complement strand
CTTCCAACAACTCGAAAACCGCCAGATGCTGTCCGCCAGCTCGGCAGGCAATGTAACGGTGGCTCTGAAGAACGGCTCGCTCACCATCACCGGAGACAACAACAGCGACGCCATCGAAATCGAGCAAGTCGGCGCCGGCCAGTACAAAATTTTCGGCACCGACGGCCTCACCACCATCAACAAACAATCAACTCCCCAAACATTCTCCGGCGTCACCGGCGATTTCAATATCGACTTGAAGGCCGGATACGACAATGTCGATTTTGAAAACGCCACCTACGGACAGCCCGTAACTCTGCCAGGCAACCTGACGATGAAGGACGTCGGCAACGATGTGCTAAACATCAACAACACCAATATTCAAGGCAATGTTTCCATCAGCGGTGGATCGGGAAGCCGCGTGATTTATTTCTTCGGCTCGAGTAGCGCTGGCGGCTTCTCGTTAAATCTCGGCTCGGGCGGAACCATTGCGGAATTCTACAATTCCACCATCGGCAGCTCGACATTCAATTCCGGAAAGAACGACTGCAACATTAAACTCGGCAGCAAAGACAATATTGTGGAATTTTTCAACACGAAGGTTGAACGCGACCTCTCGGCCAATATCAGCGGCAACAGCGGCGACTCCTCGATCTTCGAAGTCGACGGCCTCACCGTGGGACGCAACGCCACCTTGCAAATGGGTAGCGGAGACGACCATGTCAGCCTCAACAACTTCACCATCGGCGAGGAATTGAAAATCAACACCGGCGCCGGCAACGATACCGTGGTCCTCGGCGGCATCGACACTAGTGTAATTGGCAGCAAAAGTCTGCCCACGGCGGTCACCGCCGATCAAATCTATGTCGATCTCGGCAAAGGAAACGACACTTTGCAGTTCGGCGGCAACGGAAGCGTTCATGGCGGTGGCGTGATCGCCAACACCGCCACTTACCTGGGCAACTCCGGCGTTGATAGCGTGCTTAACGACAGTTACTCACAACTCTTTGGCAGCTTCACAGGCTTTGAGCAAATGCCGCCTAAGATCATGCCCCTGATAACATCCCCTGTCTTATCCGTTCTGGCTGAATAATAAAAAAGAACTGCGGCTCGGTTAGGCCATCGCCCGCACTAATACGCCGCTGGCTTGCCCTTGCGGCGTCACGCTCAAATTCAAGAACGAGTGCCCCGGACTGGCGCTGCTGTTGTGCGGCGCCACCACACGGATCGGGCACTCCGGATCGGGCGTTTCGTAATTCAAAACGGGAAACAACTTGCCATTGGAGAGAGCCAGCAGGCTGGCGATCAGCTCGATCATCCCGCTGCCGGCCCCCAAGTTGCCGAAATAGCTCTTGGCCGCCGTAACCGGTACTTGATCGGCCGCCGAGCCGAACACTTCGCGGATGGCCTTGGCTTCGTCGATGTCGCAACTCCGGGTGCTCAGCCCGTGAGCATGAATGTGCCCCACCTCGCCCGGCGACATGCCCGCCCCGCGCAAACTGTTGTTCATCACATTTTTCAAAGCCACGTCGCGGTGGGCCACGCAGTTTTTGTCGGCCACGTGGGACGAGCCGTGCCCCACAATCTCACCCAAAATCGTCGCTCCCCTTGCCTGGGCCGTGGCCAATTCTTCAATCACGATGGCCCCGGCCCCTTCGCCCAGGACCATGCCCGTGCGATTTTTATCGAACGGCCGGCTGGCCTTGGCGGGCTCCACGCCGTTGGTGGCCAGCTCTTCGGTTTGGATGGCGTGAACGGTTTTCATCGGATGCACTCGCGTCCCCGTGGCTCCGACCACCATAATCTCGGCGCTGCCGCGGAGAATAGTGCGATACGCTTCCCCCACGGCCAAATTGGCCGCAGCCTCGCGATGAGTAATCGAGTTGTTTGGTCCCCGCAAATCGTTATATATGGCCACGTGGCTGGCCGGCATGTTGGGAAGATACTTCAGCAGCCACAGGGGCGAAAGCTGTGGCATCCCTTCGGTCGCCCAGCGGTTGTAATCGAACAGACCGTCCGCGCTGCGGCACTTGCTGATGCCCGCGCTAAATTCCTCCGGCAGCGTCAGCATGTAATCGGCCCCGAACACGCAGCCGGTCCGGTCCGGATCGTACTTTCCGCCGCCGACAACCAAGCCCGCATCGGCCAAGGCCAACTGGGCCGCCGCCACCCCCATTTGGCATTCCCGGCACATCACTTTCAGGCCCTTGCGGATGGCCTTTTTCTGCTCTTTTTCCAACGCGCCGAAATTTTCTATATCGCTGGTGAATTCTCGGGCTTCGGCCGCGACATGCGTGGGCAAAAACTTCGATGGCACCGCCTCCAGCGCCCCCACGCCGCTGCGACCTGTGCTTAGCGCATCCCACAGCGCTTGCTTGGAACTTCCGACCGGGCTGATTAAGCCCAATCCGGTGATGACGACACGTCGTGCAGAAGCTGGCATAGGACAACAAACGGCCGAAAGTCAGCCGCGATAGAAACAAATGTGAAAATGGCCCGAAAACTCCACCAAAACCAACCCAACCAATATATCGTACCCAGTTTATCGGGGCAAGCAACCGAGCACGGCCAACGGGCTTCGGCTGAGCGCAGGGCGGTGGTGTCCTCACTTCCTCACCACTCAACTACTCACTCTTCTCCCAAAACTACCGTGGCGGAGCTGGCGATGCCGGCGGCAAATTGCGCGTGATGCTCGGCGGCTTCCCCTCCACACCACGATTTTCAACCACCACCAGCAAGTCGGCGTGACAGTCCGGCGTAATCAGCGGAATTTTTACGCCGGTCGGTTCCTGCGGCGTCGGCACGGGCACAATGCCAAAGCCGATCACCAACACCATGTCGGTCGGCCAGTGGAATTTTTCCGCAAACCGGACGCTGTCGACCTGCGGCACTTGAATTTTGGTCCGTTGGCGCGGGGCGGCGGCCGTGGGCACGTCCAGCATCACCGAGTTCATCTTTTCCACCTGGTCGATGTTGCACTTCACCACGGCGTCAATCATCGTGCCGTCCAGCGACAACAGCGGCTTGAACTCCAGCGAAAAGCCCTCGTCAATTTGTGCCATATCCGGCTGGAAGCCCGGCCAAATCTCCGGCTTCATAATCACGTCTTTGATGTACGTTTGCGGGCGCGAGGCCGAAACCACGGTCGCCTGACCGTTTTGCACCAGCAAATGCGGCGAGCTATGTTCGCGGAAATCGCTCCGCTTTTGCAATTCGGCCAACATCATGGCGGCGTCTTCTTTCGACAACAGCCACGCTTCCACCCCCTGGCTTTGCACCGGCACCGGCCGCAACACTTGCTGCATTTTGGCCCGCCAATCGGGACTGCCGATGGTGATCAAGCGAATGCCGAAGGCTTGCGCAGCCACTTGGTTTTGGCTGTTCACGAAACGGTCGACAATTTCCGACACTCGCTCCTGCATTTGCGGCGTGTGATACACCTTCAGCGTCCGGCCGTTGGCGCACAATAAACCCACGGGCTCGCTGTGCCAGGCGTCGTAGCCGGTTTCGCGCAATATCCAATCGACAATCGCTTGCTCCGGCCGGTTTGTGCTGGTCACCCGTAACGTGTAGGGCGTAATGTCGTATTCGCGCCACACCTGGCCGGCGTCGTTCGGCAGCGTGCCGGTGCCATTGGTCACTTTGGCAATGGAAGCCCGCGGAGCCGTCGACAGCGGCTGCAAATTTCCGGCGGCGGCAGAACTTGCACCCGCTGGATCCAATGCGCCTGCCCCCGGCGCACGCCAGTTGCTAACTGTCCCTCCCGTGGCGCTATCGACCAACGGAGGCGGCGTGCCCGGCGCCTGCGCAAACGCCAAACTCATACCCCCGCCCAATAGCGCGGCAACCAACATCCACAGTTTCCAACGGCGAATCATATTCCGGCCTCCTTGCCAGCAGCAAAACAATGATCGCTTGCGCCCATGATTAAATGCTGGCGCACGCAGCCCGGGAGAATAGCGTTCCCGGAAAAAACCGGCAATGGCGATGCAAGTGCAATCGCCGATAGCAACTACTCAATCCCGCATAGCCGCCGGGCTTGCCCGGCGCTACCCCTGCCCTCAGCTCCCTGCTCCCCTCCCCCTCATGCCAATCCATTCCGATACACCCCCACCGCCAGGCACGCATTGTGCCCACCGAACCCAAAGCTATTGCTGATGGCAGCCTTAAACCGCCGCTCTCGGGCTCGATTGGGCGTGTAATCCAAATCGCACTCCGGGTCAGGGTTATCCAAGTTGATCGTCGGCGGAATCATCCCGTCGCGCAGCGCCAAAATACTGAAAATCAATTCCACGCCGCCGCTGGCCCCCAGCAAGTGCCCCACCTGGCTTTTCGTGCTGGAAATGCTGGTTTTTTTGGCCTGCTCGCCAAAAATGCGCTTGATCGCCCGCGTCTCCGCCAAATCGCCCAGCGGCGTGCTCGTGCCATGCGCGTTGATATAACCCACATCGGCGGGGTTCAACTGCGCATCGGCCAGTGCAGTTTCCATCGCCTTCGCCGCGCCGGTGCCATGTTCGTCGGGCTGAGTAATGTGTCCGCCGTCGGCGCTGGCGCCGTAACCCAGCACTTCGGCCAATATCGGCGCGCCGCGGCGTCGGGCGTGTTCAGCTTCTTCGAACACTAAAATCCCCGCCCCTTCGCTCAGCACAAATCCATCCCGGTCTTTATCAAACGGCCGGCTCGCTTTCTGCGGCGCATCGTTCCGTTCCGACAGAGCGCGCATATTTTGAAAGCCGGCGATGCTCATCGGCGTGATCGCGGCTTCCGCTCCGCCGGTAATCATCACGTCCGCGGCGCCGTGTTGAATGGTGCGGAACGCATCCCCCATGGCGTTGGCGGCGCTGGCACAAGCCGTGGCCACTGCGGTGTTTGGCCCGCGCAGGCCGTACACAATCGACAAATGCCCGCTGGCCGCGTTCACCATCATTTTGGGCACCAAAAACGCCGATACCCGGTCCGGTCCTTTATGCAACAATCGCGCCAACTGCTCTTCAATTTCGTGCAGACCGCCGATGCCCGAGCCAATAATCACCCCGCAGCGAAACGAGTCTTCCTTGGAAAAATCAATCCCGCTTTGCAGAACCGCGTCGGTTCCGGCCACCAGCGCAAATTGCGTGAACCGATCGAGCCGCTTGTGATCCTTGGGCGCCAAGTATTTTTCGCTGGGCGCCCACTCCGGAATTTCGCCCCCAAACTTCACCTGGAAGCGCCCGGTGTCGAACAACGTGAGCGGACGAATACCGCTGTCGCCGCGCAGAATGCGCTGCCACACCTCTTCCACCTGGTGGCCCAGCGAACTCACGATTCCCAGGCCGGTGACAACGACGCGGCGGTTCATAGCACGACGTTCTACTTCTGCGACTTTTCGATGTACTCGATGGCCTGGCCCACGGTCTGAATTTTTTCCGCGGCATCGTCCGGAATGTTGATGTCGAACTCTTCCTCAAGTTCCATCACCAACTCCACTTGATCCAGCGAATCGGCCCCCAAATCGTTGACGAAGTTCGTCTCGGCCGTAATTTGATCCTTGCTCACGCCCAATTGCGTGGCCACAATATCGATAACACGTTCAGAAACAGTTGCCACCGTAAAAGTCCTCCTGCCGCAGCCAGACAATAGTTCGACAACCCTCACCTTACCGTCCCGCCCCGGGTTTGTAAGCCCCTGCAAATCCGCGGCCTTGGAAAACGGTAGAGGTTGGGTAAGTCGTTAGAAAATAGAGAGTTTATTGGCGAAAAGTCAAGGTATACCGGCTTCTCGGCCCGCTGTCTAGCCTAAATAGCCCCCATCCGCCAACCTTCGTTTTGGAAAAAACCCTCGGGCCTGTAATTAAAATGGAACCATCGTCCTTTTCCACTTTCCACCGGGCATAACCATGAACCTGAAAAAGCACCGAATTTTGGCTGGATTGATCGTGGCGGCAATCGTGGGCGGTTTTGGATTTCTGATTTTCTCCGCGGCCGCCCAGTCTCCCCTCCCCGCGAAAACGCCTGCCGACGATGCCTACCAGCGAATCTTCGAAGACCAAATCGCGCGCACCAAACGGTACGAAGGGCTGCTCAGCCGGCAAGAAGAGTTGATGAAGCGCCAAGAGGAACTGATGAAGCACCAAGAAGATGCCGTCACTCGATTTATGACCATCCTCGACAAATGGGACAAGCAGCAACAGCAGTACCAAAAATATTTAGACTCGCTGGGAAAAAAGTGATCTTGAACCTCAACTTTCCACTCGCTTGCGGCTTAGCCCCCGGCCGCCTGGCCGGATGCAAAGATGGACAACGTTCAACTTCCCCTCACATAATCATCCCCCCGTCGATCGTAATGCACTGCCCGGTGATATAGCCGCTGGTGGGCGAAGCCAAAAACAACACCACGTCGGCCACTTCGTCAGTGGTGCCTAACCGCTTCATGGGAATGCGGGTTTTCACTTGGTCAACCAGCGCCTCGCCCAAGGCGGCGCTCATTTCGCTTTCGATAAACCCCGGCGCAATGGCGTTCACCGTCACTTTGCGGCTGGCCAATTCTTTGGATACCGTGCGTGTAAAGCCGATAATCGCCGCCTTCGACGCCGAGTAATTCGCTTGCCCCGCGTTGCCGATCAACCCCGACACGCTGGAAATGTTGATAATCCGCCCGTAACGCTGCGACATCATCGGCCGCGTTGCCGCTCGCGTGAATAAAAACGTGCCCCGCAAATTCGTGTTGAGCACTTCGTCCCATTGTTCATCGCTCATCCGCGGCAGCAGCGTATCGCGGGTAATGCCGGCGTTATTCACCAAAATATCGAGCCGGCCCCATTTTTCAGCGATGCTTTCCACCAATTCCGCCACCGCCGCGCCTTGGGTCACGTCGCAAGCGAACGCTTCCGCCTGCCCGCCGGCTGTTTGAATGGCCGCCACCGTTTCCGCCAGCTTGGCGGTATCGCGCGCCACGCACGCCACTTTGGCCCCGCACCGCCCCAAGGCCAGCGCAATCGCCTTTCCAATCCCGCGCGAAGCCCCGGTGACCAAAGCCACCTGGCCGGTTAAATCCACGGCAAATTTTTTCTGACTCACTTCATGCGGCATGATCGCTCCCGTTAAATTTCAATTTGCATAGGCGAATGAATGATGGATTCGAATGACCAATGTTCAGAAGCATCAGTCATTGGACATTGGTCCCGGCGCGCCGGGATGGTCATTGGTCATTCATTAGACATTCGTCATTTCCCTCATCCGTCCATCGTCCCGACGCTCTCCAGCTTCCGATCGATCCGCTTCAGCAAACCGCGCAACACGCGGCCCGGGCCGACTTCGTAGACCTTATTCACTCCCTCAGCCAACAACCAGCGCAAGCTGTCTTCCCACACCACCGGGCTCACCACTTGCTGCACCAACAGCCGGCGGATTTCCTCCGGATCTTCGTGCGGCCTGCCGTCCACGTTGGAAACCACCGGAATGCGAGGCTGCTTCATCTGCACGTCTTTGAGCGCGACCGTTAGACGGGCCACGGCGGGCTGCATGATCGACGTATGAAACGCACCCGCCACGGCCAGCGGAATCGTCTTCATCGCCCCGGCCGTCAGGGCCGCCGCTGCAATCCGCTCGCACGCACCTTTGGCGCCCGAAACCACAATGTTCCCCGGGCACAACAAATTTGCAATCTGCAAAACTTCGCCTTGAGAGCACTCGCGGCACAACTGCTCGGTCTGGTCGCGCTCCAATCCCAGAATGCTGACCATGCCGCTGGGCGTCGCGTCGGAAGCCGCCTGCATGGCCGCCCCGCGTTCCGCCACCACCCGCAGGGCATCGCGAAATTCCAACACGCCGGCGAAAAAAAGCGACGTGTATTCCCCCAGGCTCAATCCGGCCGTGTAACGGCAACTTTCGGCCACGTCGTTTTGCCGTTCGTTCATCACCGCCAGCGCTGCCACCGAGGTCACAAATAGCGCCGGCTGGCTGTACACCGTCGAATCAAGCTTTTCGGCCGGCCCCTCAAAACAAATCTTGGCCAAATCGTAGTCCAGAATTTCGTTCGCCTTATCGAACGCCGCTTTCGCTTCCGGCGCGCCGGAAGCGATATCGCGCCCCATCCCCACGCTTTGTGCGCCTTGACCGGGAAACAAAAATGCAGTGGACATGGTTGGGTGTCCAGGTGTCTGGTGTCTAGGTGCCTGAGTGTCTGGAACTCTTATACCGCACAAAACCAGACCACCAGACACTTAGACACCAGACACCTTCTTACTCTTCCGCTTCCACCACCGTCCGCCCCATGTAATGCCCGCACTTGGGGCAAATGGTGTGTGTGGGCACAGCCTGACCGCACTGGGAGCAGTACGTCAGTTGCTTAGGGTGCTTTTGATCGTGCGCCCGCCGGCTGCGGGTTTTCTGGTTCGATTGTCGTCGCTTCGGGACGGCCATGATAATTCCTGCCAATCTAAAATCTAAACGATATTGTTACGGCTGGCGCGACGTGCACGAACACCGGCGCACCGGCAATCACCGCCGCTCGACAATCGTTCGCACGGAAACGCTGCGCACGCCGATCCAGCAGCCATCCATTTCTCAATCGACTAACCGCTTGCCCTGGCTGCTCTTCGGGCCTTCCTGCGGGTTACTCGTCTCGCCCGACGCTTCTTCACGCCCGCCCGCACTCGCTGCACCAGTTTCTTAAGCGGTCTGCGTTTCGCCATGATATGCTCCTCCGTGTGAGAAAGAAAACGGAAAAGCAAAAATATAGCAAGTCCCCCGCCCCGCGCCTACTTGCCCATGCTGCCGTCAGAAATTGCTGCGTTGCCCAAATTCGCCGGCTGGTTGTTCGTTTTATCTAGCTTGTCAACTGCCGCAGACCATCTTTGGGCATCAAACTCGGCAACCTTTTCTTTCGCCTGAGCATAGCGAACCGCAAGATCAGCGCGTCGATGGTCTAGCCACCAGCCGACCACGAGCGCCCCAATCGCCATCAGAAGAAATAGTTCGCGGACCGAAAATCGCACTCGGCGTAACAGACAAAGCGCAATGGCTGCCAGCAGCCCAATGATTAGCAAACTTGCCGCCAGTGCATCAGACATTTTAGAGCGGCCTTTTGGACCACAACCTTACGGCTAAGGTTGTACTTTTTTGGGATCAATTTTTAGATTATCGACATCAGGTTTTGGTGGCGGGTCAGAATAAATCAACTCACATTGTATTCCATCGCTCTTGCTACGATCACTTATAAGAAAATCCAAGAAGTTGTGGATGTACGCGTTCAAGCCCTTTGGTTTTGGTTGCGGCAGCGGTAATCGCAAAACTTCTACCTTATCGCAGGGACAATCCCTTACGACATGGCCGGCAGGATTCGAAGGAGGGAGCGTAAGGTAAACACAGTAAATACCGTCGGGCAGAAGATAGGCGGTGAATCCAAATCGGTCGTGATTGGAGTTCATCGTAAAGATGTTGTTTTGATTGGCAAGAATTTTCGCTACGTCCTCGCACGTATCACCCATCACCAATTTTTTTGCCTCCTGCACGAATGCAGCGCGCTTAGCCGCACCATCCGGCAGCTTATCTAATTGCATTTCTTGTTTGGTAGGCGGCTGGTTCGAATTTTCGCCGCTCTTATCTGCCGAACCCTGCTTTGGAGAAGGTGCATCTTGTGAGTTAGCACGCTGGTTAAAAATCACCAGAACTGCACACAGCCAAACAATGCTAAGCGGTTTCATGATTAGCGCTCACATGATTTATCGAATGGTTCCTCACTCGCAATTTACAAGACCGCGTGTATTTTATGCCAAGTAAACGTCAAACGGAATATTTCTCAATACAAAGCGACCCCGGTGGATTCCAGCGAAGGCTTCCACCGGGGTCTGTTCGGCCTGGCGTACCGGGCTGACACGCACAAGCCAAATTTATTGAATTCCACAAGCGTTTCGATGTAACCGCTCACTCGCCCGCGGATTGATTTCCGCTTGCGGTTTAGCAGGCTACCGTTTACGGCTTACCGTCGCGGCTGCTGATCGTGCTCCTGGCTTATCAGCCGCATCAGCGTGTCCAGCCGGCGCTCGATGCTATCCAGCCGCGTCTCAACATCCGTGTTCGAGCGATTGCCGTCGCCGCCGTCCATCCGACCATTTCGCGACATCGAGCCACCGCCGCGCGCTATCGGTCCGCCATCTCGTCTCATGCCATCGCCATCGCGCGCCATGGGCGGCAACCTGTGGCCAAAACCGCCGCCATCGGCAAACTCCCGCCCACCATTTTGTTGCCAGGCCGGCCCGCGACCGAAATCTCGCTGCCAATAGTCTCGCCGCGCCATCATGGCCCGCCCGCCTTGTTGGAAGCCGTACGGACCTGCACGCCAAAAATCATTCCGCGCCATCCACGGTCCACGTCCGTTAAAATTCCTGGCCGTGCGATTGCCGCCGGAACGATATGCCGCGCCGCCACGGTGTTTGCGGTGATGCCCGTGCCGATGATGGCCGTGTTTGCCGTGGCGATGCCCGCCGCCGGCCGCCGCCATCGAATACCGATGATGCATGGCTGCCGCATAGCGATGGCTCATTGCCGCATAGCGGCCTGCACCGGCCCACGGTGGCCCGAAACCGCCGCCGCCAAATCCAGCGCCAAATCCACCGTGCGCCCCTCCCTCTCGAAAATTGAAATCACTTCTTGCAAATCCGCCGCCGAATCCACCCCCGCCGAATCCATCACGCGGCGGGCCAAAAAATCCATCTCGCGCCGGCCCGCCTCCAAAACCATCACCCCCCGGTCCACGACCGAAGCCGCCAAATCCACCAAACCCATCGCGCGGCGGTCCGCCTCCGAAACCGCCAAATCCACCACCGCCAAAACCATCGCGCGCCGGTCCACCGCCGCCGAAGCCATCTCGCTGCGGCCCATCGCGCCGGTCAGCCATCCGATCTCGAAACATTCCGTCGAATTCTCTCCAGGCCTGCCGATCAATTCCGCCGGCAGGGCGATCAACGCCATCGGCCGTGCGATCACCGTCACGTCCTCGGCCCGAATCCTGCGCCCGCGCCGCCGTGTTCGACATCAAAAGCGAAAATATTCCAATGGCCGCCAGCGCCGCCACTCGCGGCACACCCCAAGTACGGAGTTTCACACACCTCGCCTGAAACATGGACAAGTTCTCCTCACGCCCGGAGGGTTATTAAGATGGCCGCCCCTAACGCACACCGGCGGCTAATAGATCAAACCCACCCGCCGCAGAAAAGTTCCGCTGCCTAAATTACCAATGACCATCCCGGCGCGCCGGGACCAATGACCAATGAAGTTACCGTAAGCTGTCCGCAAGATTGGTCATTCGTGCTTGGTCATTGGTCATTCGCTTCCCCGCTAGCTGCTGGCACTCCGGTACGCTTCCAAACTGCGTAAAAACATCCACCGGCTGGCCGCCATGCTGGCCGCCGTCGCCCCCACCGCAAATAGCGCCAGGTACCAATACATCGCCTGCATCGGCGCCGCCATCAGCCGGGCCGGCACATTCACCACCACCAGCACCGGAATGAAAAACGTAAAGAACATCCGCAGCGGCGTGCCGAACGGCCCGGTGTAAATTTCCATCGGATAGCGCGAAAAGTTGGTGATATAAAACCAAAAATCGTACAGGGTTTGATTCCGCCCCAGCCACACGCTGGTGGCCGCCAGCATGATCATCAGGCTGTACAAAATCAGCACGCCGCACAGCACGTACACCGGGTACAGCGCCACTTCCCACAGCGTCGGCGTGTAATCTAACTTCGCCAGCGAGTACCACAACAGCCCGCATGCAAAGAGGAAATTTGAAAAGCTCGACCAATCCACCTTCGTCAGCGAAATTAAAAACTGCGTGTCGATCGGCTTCAAGAGCGCAAAATCCAGCCCGCCCGTCCGCACCAGCTCGCTAAACTCCTCCGCATTGGGCATGAAAAACGCTTCCACCAAACTATTGATGAACAACATCGTGGCATAGAACACAAAAAACTGGTAACGTCCCCACCCGGCAACGTCGTTCTTGAAGTGATAAATTAACACATACAAGACCAAACTCATCGTCATCCAGCAGATGCTGGAAATGCACTCGATGATGAAGTTGGCGCGAAACGTCATGTTCCGCACCAAACTATTGCGGGCAAACGTCAAAAACACACGCAGGTAATTGGCACGCAGCATTGATGACACTCTCACGGCAATTTAACGACAATCTTTTGCGACAACCGGGCGTCAATTTCGTCCGGACTGATTTCCTCAGCGGCATTCTCTGATGGAGTCGGCCGCTGACCATAACCAATTGTCACCTTGGTAATTTGATCGAGTTTTGCCAAGCGGTCCAAGTCCTCGCGCGTCAATTGATTGTTCGACGTAACAACCTCCCGCACGTCCGGCAGGTCCGGCAATTCGTTCAGCACACAGTCTAAATTGCCCCCCACGACTGTGGCCACTCGCTTGAATGTCGATGGGCTTCCAATCCACCCCAGACATGCCGGCCGATGTTGCTCCCACGTCACCTGGGCACCGCAACTTTCCAACCGCTGGGCAATCGCCTGCTGTCGAACATACTCGTTCTCCTGCGCGTGATACCAAACCGTGCCCGCCGCCAATAGCACGCCGACCACGGTCACCGCAATGAGCAGCGTGCGCAGCCCAAACCACAACCGCCACCGGCGATATTTCGTACTTGCAGGATCAGCTTTTTCAATTCCCGCCATCATTCCACCATCCGTCCTGCCCTCTCACTTCTGCTTTCAGCCTTCTGCCTTCCCCTCATCCCCCAAACGCCGAATACCGCCGCACGCCGCGATTAAACAACCACTGGGCTAAGCACACAAAAAACACCACCCAGCCCAATTCGACCAACAGGCCAATGGCCAAATCCGCACCGGAAATTTTGCCCAAGAACACCGCGCAGGGAAAGTAACACAAATACTTTAGCGGCAGCAATCGAATCAGCGTGCCCAGCGAAACCGTGCCAAACAGCATGATTTTGTCGAAGAACTCCAACGGAAACATTTGCCCGCTCAAAAAATAATTGAACAGCATGTACACAAACAGCAGCGAGTTCACTTCTAAAAACCAAAAGCCAATCATCCCGATGCACGATTCCAAAAAAAAGCCCAGCACAAACGCTAGCACCAGCGACAACAAAAACGCTGCCAAAACTGTCGGCTCGGGCCACCCGCTAAAGTAACCACGGCACAAAAAAAACATCAGCGCGAATGGAAACGCCGCCACCGAGTAATACACCAACTTGTGCGCCACTCGGGTAATCAACAAAAAACCGATCATGTCGACCGGCTGAATCAAATACTTTTTGATCGTGCCGTCCAAAATGCTGCGCGAAATGCCGCTGGCCAGCGCCGGCATGCTGGAAAACGCCCGGCTGACGTTCGTGAGCAACAAATAGGCAATGATTTCGTCGAGAGTATATCCGGCGATGGCGCTGCCGGGCATCATGCCTACCACGGCGCTCCACAAAAAAATCTGCGTCACAAACGGCAGGAACCGCATCAGAGTACCGAGCATGAAGTCGCCCCGGTACACCAGCCGCTCCTCCAGCGAAATCCGCAGCATGGTCCACCACGTGCGCACACTGGACCCAAGCGATGATCGCGAAATTGAAACGTCCGGCGATTCCAACACGGTCGACATGACATCGCGCCTGAATCAATCGATTGAAATAAAATGCGACTCGAACGTACTGTGCGACGCTTGCGGCTTAGCTGCTGCCCGCTAATTGCTAACCGCTAACTGCTAATTGCTCCTGCTGCTTTCCCGCTTGTGAAAACAAATCGGCAATCACCTGCTCCAGGGGCGGGTCTTCCACGCTCACGTCTTCTATTTGATGATTGGCCAAAATCGCGGCCAGAGTTTCCGGAATCACATCACGGGCAATCTGCAACCGCACCGTGGGCGATTTCTGTTCCACGACGTCGCCGTAACGGCTCCAATCACCGTTCATGTTTTCTTCGGCCAATTGCAATGTCACCACCTTGTGTTTGCTGAACCGGTCGATAATGCCCGCCAGCGAACCGTCGTACATAATTTTGCCCAGCGTAATTACCACCACCCGCCGGCACAGTGCAGCCACATCTTTCATGTAATGGCTGGTCAGCAAAATCGTGATTTTCCGCTCCTGCTGGTAATGCCGCAGGAAAGTTTGAATGTTGTGCTGCGCCACTACGTCCAGGCCGATGGTCGGCTCGTCCAAAAACAGCACTTCCGGCGAATGCAGCAGGGCCGCGATCAGCTCCATTTTCATCCGCTCGCCCAGCGACAACTCGCGCACCGGCTGTCCCAATAATTGCCGCACCGTCAGCAAATCCACCAGCTCGTCTTTGGTGCGCTCAAACTGCGCCGGCTCAATGCGGTAAATTTCCTGGTGCAGGCGGAACGATTCCTGCGCCGGCAAATCCCACCACAGTTGATTTTTTTGCCCCATCACCAGCGCAAAGCGCCGCCGATAAGCGTTTTCCCGCTTCCACGGCACGTACCCCATCACTCGCGCCATGCCGCCGCTGGGAGTAATCACGCCCGATAATAATTTCAGCGTCGTGGTTTTTCCCGCCCCGTTGGGCCCCAAAAAAGCCACGAACTCCCCCTGCTCCACTTTCAAATCGATGCCCGCCACTGCCTGCACTTCCTTGTATTGCCGATGCAGCAACCCGCGAACGGATGCCCACAGCCCTTCGCGCTTTTGGTACACGCGATACGTTTTCGCCAGCCCGGAAATTTCGATGACACTCATGGCGCGGGATTATAGGGGGCACAGTCAACCGAGGAAAGTGAAGCCCATGGAAGGTACTCCTGCCGTGCGTTGTCGGGTTTTCGCCTCTCCACTATAATTCCGGCGAAAATGAACGCCATCGCCACCAACCTCCGCGTCGGCATTGGACACGACACCCACCGCCTCGGGCCCGGCGGCCCGCTGCGGATCGGCGGCGTGTCCATTCCGCACGATCAAGCGGCCATCGGCCATAGCGACGCCGATGCCCTGCTGCACGCCGTCATCGACGCCCTCCTCGGAGCCGCATCGCTGGGCGATATCGGCGATTTATTCCCGGATACCGACCCCGCCCATCGCGGCCAGGATTCCGCCACCATGGTCCGGGCCGTTTGCCAGCGTCTGCAGGCCCTTGATTGGCGGATTATTAATGTCGATTGCATTGTTTTCCTCCAGCGGCCAAAATTAGGTCATTACAAAGACGCCATGCGGATGCGGATTGCCGAACTGCTGGAAATTCCCGCCCATGCCGTGTGTGTGAAAGCCAAAACCGGCGAAGGCGTCGATGCCGTCGGCCGCGGCGAAGCCGTCTCCACTCAATGCGTCGCGCTGCTCGAACGAACCGCACCACCCGAAGCCGAATAATCATGTCCACCGCCACCTCACGCGTGCCATCATCCACTGCCAATCCGCCGGCTGCCGCGCTGCGTGTTTACAGCACGCTCACTCGCACCAAGGAACCGTTCGTCCCGGTCAAGCCCGGCCAGGTCGGCATGTATTTGTGCGGCCCCACGGTCTACAAACCCAGCCACATCGGCCACATGGTCGGACCGGTCATCTTCGACGCCATCAAGCGCTATCTGGTATATCTCGGCTACAAAGTCACCTGGGTCGTGAACGTGACCGATGTCGACGACAAGCTCATCAAGGAATCAGCCGCCCGCAACATGACCATGGCCAAGCTGGCCGAGGAAATGACCGCCGACTACATGCACAATCTCGCCGCGCTGGGCGTCGACACCATCGATCACTTCCCCAAGGCCACGGACAACATCGACGAGATTATCCAGCTCACAAAAGTGCTCATCGACAAAGGTTTCGCCTACGCTTCCGAGGGCGATGTCTATTTCGACGTCGCCAAAGATTCCGGCTACGGCAAACTCAGCCGCCGCACCACCGAAAGTCTGCAAGGCGAAGGGGGCGATATGGCGGGCCGCAAACGCTCCCCCGGCGATTTCGCCCTCTGGAAAAGCGCCAAGCCCGGCGAGCCGGCGTGGGACAGCCCCTGGGGCAAAGGCCGACCCGGCTGGCACATCGAATGCTCCGCCATGAGCCGTCGCATCTTGGGCGAAACGTTCGACATTCACGGCGGCGGTCTCGATCTCATCTTCCCCCATCACGAAAACGAAATTGCCCAAAGCGAGTGCGCCCACGGCAAGCCGCAAGCCAAATACTGGCTGCACAACGGCCTGATGCAAGCCGCCGCCGAGGCCGGCAAAATCGGCGGCCGTAATACTCGGGCAGCAGACTCCGCTAATCCCCAAGCCGACGACTTGTCGTCGCAGCCATCCGCCAAAATCAGCAAATCGACCGGCGCCAGCGCCTTCCGCGATCTGCTATCCCGCCATCAGCCGGAAACCATCCGCTTCTTCTTGCTTTCCACGCACTACCGCAGCCCTATCCAATACAGCGAAGAACTGCTGCAAGAAACCGCCATCAGCCTCGACCGCTTTTACCGCTTCTTCAAACGATTCGAGCGCGTCACCGGCCGCAGCTTTTACGTGCTACAGCCCGCCGCCACCCGTATGGCCGGCGAGTTCAATCCCGCCAGTCCCGGCGCGCCGGGACTGCTCGCCGAAGTGGCCGCACTGCGGCAAAAATTTGTGGAGGCCATGGACGACGATTTCAACACCGGAGCCGCCGCTTCCAAACTATTCGAACTGCTCGGCGCCCTCAACAAATTCGTCGATACCGAAAAGCTTGAGGCCGGCCAGCCCGACGCCGCCAAGCTCGCCGCTCTGGAAAAAAGCGCCGCCGTCCTCAAAGAACTCGCCGGCGTGTTGGGCCTGTTTCGTAAACCGGTCGAGCAAAAATCCGCCGGCGGCGACGATGCGCTCACGGCCCAAGTCGTTCAGTTGGCAACCGAACTCCATGCAACTGGAAAACTGGGCGCTGACAAACCACCCGTTGCCGGCGCACAACTCGATGAATTGATGAAGCTGCTCATCGACGCCCGGGCTGCCGCCCGCAAGAACAAAGATTTCGCCACTGGCGATTTAATCCGCAACCGTCTCAAAGCCATGGGCATCACGCTGGAAGACCGCCCCGGCGGCACGCAGTGGAACCGCGCGTAACGGATTTGCCATGCTAAACCGCAAGCGCGGTGCAAGCACCGCGGCTAAAATGACCGTCCACTCCCCACTCCCCACTCCCCACTCCCCACTCCACACTCCACACTCCCCATTCCCCACTCCCCACTCCCCATTTCCTCTCCGCATTCTCGGCATCGACCCCGGTCTCAACATCACCGGATACGGCGTGCTCCAGCGTGATCCCAAAAAACCCAAGCAGCCACGGGTCATCGAAGCCGGCGTCATCCGCGGCAATGCCAAGCAATCGCTGGAAGAACGTTTGGCGGAAATTCACGCTGGCGTGGCCGATTGCATCGCCACGCTCCGGCCCGCCGTCATGGCCCTGGAGCAGCTTTATTCGCACGTCGCCCATCCCCGCACGTCCATATTAATGGGCCATGCCCGGGGCGTCATTTGCCTGGCCGCGGCCCAAGCCGGGATTCCGGTGGTCCATTACCCGGCCACGCAAATCAAGCGAATTCTGACCGGCAACGGCCGCGCTTCCAAGGAGCAAATGCAACTGGCCATTCAACGGGAATTGCGGCTCGATCAACTCCCCGACCCGCCCGACGTGGCCGACGCCCTAGCGGTGGCCGTTTGTCATTATTATCTTGGTCGCACGGAGCAAGAATCGCCCGCCTCCAGCGAACACCGATTAGCAACTAGCGATTAAACACGAGGAGCAATTAGCAACTAGCGATTAGCAATTAGCAAGACATTTTATGTCGGGCTAATCGCTAATTGCTAATAGCTAATCGCTATTTCCAGTGATCACCAACATTTCCGGCCGCTTGCTCCGTCTCGATGTCGAATCACTCACGCTGCAAGTCGGCGCGTTCCAATACGAAGTGCTCATTCCCGAATTCGCCCGCCGCCGGCTGCAATCGCAAATCGACCACGACATCAGCCTGCACACTATCGAATATCTGGAAGGCAGCGCCATGAACGGCCGCATGACGCCACGGCTCATCGGCTTTCTCACCGAGGTGGAGCGCGAATTCTTCGACCTGGTCTGCGAAGTCGACGGCGTCGGCGTGAAAAAAGCCCTCCGGGCCATGGTTCGCCCCGTGCGCGAAGTCGCCGCCGCCATTGAAGAGCAAGATGTCAAATCGCTCGCCGGCCTGCCCGGCATCGGCCCCGCCACGGCCGAGCGCATGGTCGCTAAGCTCCGCCGCAAAATGCCCAAGTTCGCCCTGATGGTGGCCCGCGACGAGCCGCGCACCGCTGAAACCGAAGCCGACCGCGACATCCTGCGCGAAACTTTCGACGCCCTCCGCTCACTCGGCCACAGCGAACACGACGCCCGCCGCCTGATCGAAGCTGCCCTGGAAACGAAAAAGAAACCCAAAACCGTCGAAGAAATGCTCCAAGCCATTTACCAGCAGAGCCACAAGAAATAGCGATTAGCAACTAGCGATTAGCGACTAGCGAGGAATTTTTTCTCCGGCTAATTGCTAATTGCTAACCGCTAATTGCTTCTTCATGCCCAACCCCGCCGCCACCGCCGAACTTGCTCACACGCCGCCGCCGCAAGGCCACGCCTGCGCCAATTGCGGTTCGCCCGTGGAAGTGGGCGATAAATTCTGCAACGTTTGCGGGGCGTCGCAGCCGGCGGCTCAGCAAGCGCAACCCGTCACGCCGGCTACCCGCACCGTCGAGTGCAAAAACTGCGGGGCCAAACTGACATTGGCCGCCGACCAGCGCAGCATCACCTGTCCCTTTTGCGATTCCAACATGGTCGTCGACAGCACCGACGAACAAACCGGCCGCCAGCCGCCGGAGTTCATCATCGGCTTCGCCATCACGCCGCAGCAGGCGCTGGAAAAATTCCGCCAGTGGCTCCGCGCCAGCGGCATGTTTCGCCCCGGCGACCTCAGCACCGCCAAAATCGAGGAAAAACTCCGCGGCGTGTACGTGCCGTTCTGGTCGTTTTCCATGCTCGCCCAAAGTCAATGGACTGCACAAATTGGCGAGCATTGGTATCGAACCGAAACCACCATCATCGACGGCAAGCCTGTCACTCGCACCGTCACCGAAACCGAGTGGTGGGACCTCGCCGGCCAGCACCACAATTATTACAGCGGCTACCTGGTTTCCGGCAGCCGCGGCCTGCCGCAAAATTATGCCGAAGGCATCAAGCCCTTCCGCTTGGAAGCGCTCAAGCGTTATCAGCCCTATTTTCTCGCCGGCTGGCTGAGCGAGGAATACAGCGTGGTGCGAGACCAAGCGCTGCCGCTCTGCCAACAAGAATTCCAGCGCTGGGAACAGCGAAACATCGAAAACTTCCTCCCCGGCGACACGCATTCCCGCGTGCTGGTCAACTGCGAATTCAGCGACGTCTATTCCGACCTGATTTTGCTCCCCGTCTATTTGCTGTCATACCGCTACGGCGACAAGCTGTACCGTTTCCTGCTCAACGGCCAGACCGGCAAAACCACCGGCGACAAACCGTATTCCTCCATGCGCATTGGCCTGGCCGTGGCGATCGGCATTATCGCAGCAATTATTTTATGGTGGCTGGCAACGCACCGGTGAGGCAAAATGACCAATGACCATCCCGGCGCGCCGGGATGGTCATTGGTTATTCACTATTTCGTGGCTCCGTGACTCCGTGGTGAATTTCGATGTCAGATTTGCTCCTCAAATGCACCGTCTGCGGCGCGGTCCTCGACGAGGAAGATCTCTTCTGCCCCAACTGCGGCGCCGAAGCGCCCACTTCCGCCACGCCCCCAACCCCAGATCAAAATAGCCCGACTGTGCCAGTCGGGAACTCCGCCGCCCCACCGACCACTGACGCCGCCCCCGCCACCCACCTCACCACCTGCAACTTCACCTGCCGCAGTTGCGGCGCGTCGATGAGTTACGACGCCAGCGCCCAAACCCTCCGCTGCCCGTTCTGCGGTTCGGAGCAGCTCGAAAAAAAGCCCGACGCCAAAGAAATTTCGCCGGATGCCGTTGTTCCCTTCGCCGTTTCGCGCGATCAGGCCGTCGCCGGCATGCGCCAGTGGCTCGGCCAAGGCTTTTGGCGTCCCGGCGATTTGGCCCAGCAGGCCGCCGTCGTCGGCATGCGGCAAGTTTACATTCCCTATTGGGTCTTCGACGCCCAAACGCACACCTATTGGACCGCCGACAGCAGCCATACGCCGCCGGGCGCGCGGGCCAGTTGGTATCCCGTGTGCGGCCAGCATGAAGGAAATTATTCGGGCCTCTTAGTCGGCGCTAGCGGCGCGCTCACCGGGGCTGAAACCGCCGCGCTCTGCCCGTTCGATTTATCTTCCGCGGTGCCGCCGGACAAAGTCGACCTGCAAAACGTCATTTTCGAGCGCTTCACCGTGCCCCGCAAATACGCCCGGCCATTGGCCCGCCAAGGTTTAGAAAGCGGCGAGTCCGACGCCTGCGGGCAATACGTGGCCGGCAAGTGCCGCAACATGCGCGTGAACGTGCGCATTACCAATCTCGCCAGCCGACCCATGCTCCTGCCCGTATGGATGATGGCCTACCGTTACCGCGACCAGGTGTTCCGCTTTTTGTGCAACGGCCAAACCGGAAAATCGTCCGGCCAGGCCCCGGTGTCCTACAAAAAAATCGGCGTGGCCGTGGCGATTGCGGCCATTATCCTCGCGCTGATTCTGTTCTGGCTGCTCGCCGCCGGCCGCCACCACGCAGCGCGCTGGGACCGGTTTTCGTTCACACCTGCTGCTTCAATACAAGCGATGTGGTCGATTCAACCTATAACGCCGCTGAATTTACTCTGATTTACACCAAGGTGAAACGTCGTATCCAACTTAGCGTAATTCTCCCAACAATTTGGTTTCGGAATTGCAATTCGCCACTGACCAGAAGTAGAATTGCGGTTGCGTCTTTGAGAACTCTCTTGCGTACGGTTTTTATCATGTCCACCGCCAAAGAAACCATGAGCCGTATTATCGCCGGGCAACCCGATGATAGCTCCTACGACGAAATTCTCCGCGAATTAGCTATGGCCCGCATGATTGAACGCGGCCTGGAAGATTCGCAGCAAAAGCGCGTTATCGGCGACGATGAAATGAAACGGAGGATCGACCGTTGGGGCAAATAAATTGGACGCATGAAGCCGAGGTGGCTGCGCGAAATTCACGATTACATTGCCCAAGATAATCCGCCGGCCGCCAAGCGAACCATCTACGGCATCTACCACAAGGTTCAACTGCTGAAGCAGTTTCCCGAATTTGGTTACCGTTACGAACACGATGAAGGCCGTGGCATTCGCATCATTCTCTACGGCCATTACCGGATCGCTTATTTGGTCAAGACATCCAGCGACATCGATATTTTAGGCGTGTTCCACGCCGCACTCGACATCGAACGACTTCTATAGCCTAATTGCGGCTTCATTTGCGTCGGCGCTTTCTGCTATACTGACGGCGTTACTCAACACCCGTACAGCATCAGTAGGCCAATTTTACGCCTATGCGTGAGCCGATTGTGAAACCGTCGTCGACCGACGCCGCTGCCGACGACAAAGTCGTCGGCTTGGGCGGACCGCATGCTGGCTTTGGCGAGAAACGGACAACAGACATCGATAATTCCACCACGGACGACGTCGATCGTCTGCTTCGCCCGCAGCGTATGAAAGACATGGTCGGCCAGCGCGAAGTGGCCGAGCGTTTGGAAATCGCGCTCGATGCCGCCCGCAAACGGAGCGAAACGCTGGGCCACATTCTCTTCGACGGTCCGCCTGGCCTGGGCAAAACCACCTTCGCCACCTGCATTCCGCGCGAATTGGGCGCATCGCTCCAAATCGCCAGCGGCGCGGCCCTGATGGCTCCCAAAGATTTGGTCCCGTATCTGTCTAACGCCGAAGAAGGCTCGATTCTATTTATCGACGAAATTCATCGCCTGCCCAAAGCCGTGGAAGAATTCCTCTACCCCGCGATGGAAGATTTCCGCATCGACATCACGCTGGGCGAAGGCGTGAATGCCCGCACCATCAACATGCCGCTGCGGCCGTTCACGCTCATCGGCGCCACGACCCGCACCGGCCTGATTTCCGCTCCGCTGCGCGACCGCTTCCACTTGCGCGAGCATTTAGATTTTTACACGGTCGACGAACTGAGCGAAATTGTCCGCCGCAGCGCCGTCAAACTGCGCGTTAAAATCGACAACGCCAGCGCCGAGGAAATCGCCCGCCGCAGCCGCGGCACGCCGCGCCTGGCCAACAACCGCCTCCGCTGGGTGCGCGATTACGCCATCAGCCGCGCCGACGGCCAAATTAGCATGGCCGTCGCCCAGGCCGCGCTGGAAATGCAAAGCATCGACACGCTGGGCCTCGACGGGCAAGACCGCAAATACTTGGAAACTATCGCCCGGGTTTTTCACGGCGGCCCGGTGGGCGTGGAAGCGGTCGCCCACACGCTCAATCTTTCACCCGACACGCTCTCAGACGAAGTGGAGCCGTATCTGCTGCGCAGCGAACTGGTCATCCGCACTCCCCGCGGCCGCAAACTCACCGCCACCGGTTACACACACCTCGGCCTGACCCCCTCCGCCGAAGCCAACGCCGCCCAACCCCAAGGCCGGCTGTTCAATTGAAAATTCCCGTCCCAAGCCGACGACTTTGTCGTCGTAAATAAACCGCAGCGGTCGTTCCAGACATGATTGCCCATGCGCCTCGCTTTCTCTTCCAACGCCTATCTCCACTTTTCCATCGAAGACACGATCGCGCGCATCGCCGGCCTGGGCTACACCGGCATCGAACTCCTCGCCGACGTGCCGCACGCCTGGCCCGCCGGCTTGCTGCCGGAGCGAAAGAAATCGATCCGCCAAGCACTCGACCGCCACCAGCTCACCATTTCCAACATCAACGCCTTTATGATGAACGCCGTGGCCGATCCCCGGCAACCGTATTGGCATCCCGGCTGGACCGATCCCGACCCGCACTACCGCGCCATCCGCCGCGAACATACCAAACGCAGCCTGCAACTAGCCCACGAACTGGGTGCACCCTGCATCACCACCGAGCCCGGCGGCCATCTCACCCCCGAGCAAACCTGGGACGACGGTGCACGGATTTTTTACGACGAGCTAATGCCCTGCGTCGAACTGGCCGAAAAGCTGCAAATCAAACTGCTGATCGAGCCGGAGCCGGAACTGTTGATCGAAACCTTCGGCCAATACTTGCAATTTGTGCAGCGGATCAACTCCCCCTGGGTCCGGCTGAACTTCGACATCGGCCATGCTTATTGCGTGAATGAAGATCCGCAGCATTGGGTCAAAAAAATGGCCCCACACACCGCGCACTACCATTTCGAAGACATCGCCGCCACGCGCAAGCACGAGCATCTCATTCCCGGCCGCGGCGCCATCGACTTTCCCGCCACGCTCTCCAAAATCCACGCCACCGGCTACACCGGCTGGCTCACCGTAGAGTTGTACCCCTACATCGACAACCCCGACACCGCCGCCCGAGAAGCCCGCGAATTTCTGACCCAAACCGCTGCGCAAATCGGCATTTCAATCCATTGATCACCGCAGAGACACGGAGACGCAGAGAGAACATTTTTATAATGCAGCCAGGAATGCAGAAAAGAATGAATATCACTTTCATGCATTCATAGTTTCCTTATTACTCATTTGTTTGCTCCGCGTCTCTGCGTCTCCGCGGTTCATTTAAACATTTGTGAACACACCTTCAATTAAACCGTCGCGCTTGCTCCCCTGGCTGCAGCTCATGCGCCTGCCCAACGTGTTCACGGCCATGGCCGACGTGGCGATGGGCTTTCTGTTCACGCACGAATCGCTGTGGCCGCCCGGCACATTTGTCTTGTTATTGGTTGCCTCCAGCGCCCTCTACTCCGCCGGCATGGTCATTAACGATGTGTTTGATGTTGAACAAGACCGCCGCCAGCGCCCGGACCGACCCATCCCATCGGGCCGGATTCAATTGCAACAAGCGATTCCACTGGGATTCCTCTTCATCGTCGTCGGCGAAGCGAGCTGCGCCTTCGCTGCTCTGGCAACCCGCGATTGGCTGCCGCTGATCCTTGCTCCCATTTTGGCCATCGTAATTCTGCGATATAACTCACGCTGGAAGCGCACACCGTTGGGCCCGGTGGCGATGGGCGGCTGCCGCTTTCTGAACGTGCTGCTGGGGATGAGCGTTTCGCCCCAGCCGCTAGGCGCCGCGAATTATCTTGTCGCCGCCGGCATCGGCGTGTACATCGTGGGCCTCACCTGGTTTGCCCGCCGCGAAGCTACAACCAGCCCACGAAATCATCTGCTCGGCGGTTTCATCACGATGCTTGCCGGCCTGGCCCTGCTCTGGTTGTTCCCAAAATTTTCCTCGGCGCCCTCCTTGGCCGACATCTGGAATCTGCATCCGCAATATTGGGCCCTTCTCTGGCTGGCCCTGGCCGCGCTCATCGGCTGGCGATTTGTGCGCGCGATTACAAACCCGCAGCCGGCACTGGTCCAAGCGGCGGTGAAAACCGGTATCCTCAGCATCATCGTCCTCGATGCCGCCGTGGTGCTGGGCGTCCGCGGCTGTGTACCGGCCCTCGGCGTCCTCGCGCTGCTCATCCCCGCCATCCTCCTGGGCCGCTGGGTTTATTCAACGTGAACATAAAGCCGCGGCCGTCGGTCGCGCTGCGCTACGATACAATGTCCGGTTGCACTTCAGCGCGACCAACGGTCGCGGCTTTATAAAATGGATTCGTTATGGCGTTAATTCTCCTCTCCATTCCCGGCCTGCGCCAGCGCGATTTGTCATCGATGCCCAAGCTGCGCCAGCTCACCCGCCACGGCGAGCAGGCCACGCTCACCCCCAGCTTTCCCTGCGTCACCTGCCCGGTGCAGGCGAACATGACCACGGGCAAGTTGCCCAACCAACACGGCGTGATTGCCAACGGTTTTTATTGGCGCGACAAGCAAAAGGTCGAGATGTGGACCGCCTGGAACGATGTGATCGAAGCTCCGCAAATTTGGGACCTGCTCGGCCAACACGGCGACGAACTCACCACCGCCGTCTGGTTTCCGCTGCACAGCAAAGGCGCGAATGCCGATCTCATCTGCACACCCGCCCCGGTTCACAATCCCGACGGCAGCGAATCGCTCTGGTGCTACACCCGCCCCACGGAACTGTACGGCCAGTTGCGCGACCAGCTCGGCCACTTCCCGCTGCAGCATTTTTGGGGACCGCTGGCGAGCATCAACAGCACGGCCTGGATTGTCGATTCCGCCCTCATCGCCGCTCGCCAATCGCAGCCGCAGTTTTTTTACATCTATCTGCCGCATTTAGATTACGCAGCGCAGAAATTCGGCCCGGATAGTCCCGCCGCACTGGCGGCACTCGCAGAACTCGACGAGCAAATCGGCAAACTGTCCATAGGGTTACAAGAAGCGTACAAGACATCCGAGCACCCTCACCCCGACCTTCTCCCAAAGGGAGATGGAGTGGAGTGGCTCATCGCCAGCGAATATGCCGTCGTCCCGGTCGATCACGTTTTGTATCCCAACCGCCTGTTGCGAGAAGCCGGGCTACTAAAAATTCACGAAGAACCCGACGGCGAACAGCTCGATTTCGCCGCCAGCCGCGCCTGGGCCCTGGTCGATCATCAATTTTCCCACATCTTCACCCAGCCCGGCGACACGGCGGCCATCGAAGAAGTGCGACAATTGTTCGATAGCCACGTCGGAATCGCAGAAGTGCTCAGCGCCGACCAACTCGCCCGCTTCCATCTCAACCATCTCCGCTCCGGCAACGTCGTCCTCATCTCCACGCCCGGCAGTTGGCAGGCGTATTACTGGTGGCTGCTCGATGAAAAAGCCCCCCGTTTCGCCCGCACGGTAGATATTCACCGCAAGCCGGGTTATGATCCGGTGGAGTTGTTTTTCGATCCGGCTACGCGCGGCATCCCATTGAACGCCGGCCTTGTGTGCGGTTCACATGGCGCGCCGGCCGAGAACGAAAGCCAACGTGGCGTTATTCTCAGTTCGCACGGCGGCTTGTTAGGCAACCAAGTTCTGCTCGATACGCAAGTGTTCGACATCGCGCTGCGCTACTTCGGCTGCTGAGCCGTTGGCGAAAAGCCCGCGGCGCAAAACCTGTGGCGTAAAACAGCAGTGCAAACGCAAACGTCAGCCTATAGGGGGAAACCATGAAACTGCCGCGTCGCACCTTTTTGGCCAGCGCCGCAGGCGCAGCCACCACTGCCGCCGGTGTCGGCGCCTTCTCGCTCGCAAACTCGGCCCACGCCGCCGATGCCCCCGCCATGCCCGGCGTCGGCACAAAAACGTTCCACGGCAACGTCACCACCGCCGCGCTGGACGAAACCGCCTCCAAACCCATCCTGCGGCAAGAATTGTTTCCCGACCCCGTCATCATCGAATCGGTCGAGCTGTTGCACAAAGGCAAAGATTACTTCGTCCGCGTCCGCAGTAAAGACGGCGCGGAAGGCCTCTCGGTCGACAATGGCCGCATGGATGTCCTTGGCCCCATTTTTCACAAGCTCGTCGCGCCATACTTCATCGGTCAAGATGCCCGCGGATTGGAAGAACACCTGTTCCAACTCTACCGCCACGGCGACAACTACAAATTCCAGGGCCTTGCGTTTTGGGTTCCGGTGGCGATGGTCGAATTCGCCATTCTCGACATGCTGGGACGCATGAGCAATAAATCGCTGGGCGATTTGCTGGGGGGCGTGCAGCGCAACAGCATTCAATTTTATGTCGCCAGCGGCCGCCGCGACACCACGCCGGAGCAGGAAATCGATTACCTGAAAAGCCTGATCGAAAAAACCGGCGCTCACGCCGTCAAATATCGGGTCGGCGGCCGCATGAGCCGCAACGAAGACGCTCTGCCTGGCCGCACCCCCGGCCTCATCCCGCTGTCGCGCAAGGCTTTGGGCGACAGCTTCACCATCCTGGCCGACGCCAACAGTTCGTACGATCCGCCGCAGGCCATCGAGGTGGGCCGCATGCTGCAAGACATCGGCAGCATCCATTTCGAAGAGCCCTGCCCCTTCGACAATTTCGAAGCCACCAAGCAAGTCACCGATGCCCTCTCCATTCCCATCGCGCTGGGCGAGCAGGAGTCGAGCCATTGGCGATTTCAAGAACAAATCAAAAATCACGTCGCCGACGTCGTTCAGCCCGACGTCTATTATTACGGCGGCCTTATCCGCTCCATTCGCGTCGGCCGCATGGCCGCGCTGTGCAACTTGCCGATCATGCTGCACCTGTCGGGCGGATTCGGCTTTGTGTATTCGCTCCATTATTGCTCGTGCGTGCCGAACATCAGCCCCTGGCAGGAATACAAAAACGGCGTCGAAACTTACGGCCAATGGTTCGATCCGCCCCTGCGCACCGCCGACAGCACTTTGAACATTCCCACCGGGCCCGGCTTGGGCCTGGGCGATCCAAAAGAAATTTTGAAAGGCGCCACGGTGATCACCGCCCCAACGTCGACCGCCAAGCCGCCGACGGAATAAAACGGCTTGATGCCGCTTGTGGGTCTCTGCCTTGCCGCGCATAAGCCCTGGTTCAACCGAAGGTTCCCCCGCGCTTTCCTCTCTCCGGCAATCGGCTACAATGTTGCGCGCCGCTCTGGCAACCTCCGTCACGCTTTCTCACGCACCAACTCCACGGATGAAAGGGAGAAAACCATGACACGCGCCGCTCGCTTGCTCATCATCAGTGCCGCATCCATTCCGATCGTGCTGATGCATTCGCTTCCCGCCAGCGCCCAAAACTGGCCCCAGTGGCGCGGGCCCAATCGCGATGCTAAAGTCACCGGCTTCAAAGCGCCGGCCCAGTGGCCCAAGGAGCTTACGCAAAAATGGAAAGTCACGGTGGGCGAAGGTCCCTCGACGCCCGCCTTGGTCGACGACAAACTGTACGTGTTCGCCCGCCAGGACAATAACGAAATCATCCGCTGCTTGAATGCCGCCACCGGCGAGGAATTGTGGAAAGATCAAAACGAGGCCCAAGCCCCCAACGGCCCCTCGGCCGCCGCCTTTTCCGGCCCCCGCAGCTCGCCCGCCGTGGGCGAAGGCAAAGTCGTCACACTGGGCCTGCGCGGCGTACTGAACTGCTACGACGCCGCCACCGGCAAAAACTGTGGACCAAAGACGATTTTCCCGGCGCTTGGCCGCGCTTCTTCACCGGCAGCTCCCCCATCATTGCCGAGGGCCAGTGCATCGCCCAACTCGGCGGCAATAAAGAAGGGGCCATCGTCTCCTACGACCTGAACACCGGCGAAGAAAAATGGCGCTGGACCGGCGACGGCACCGCCTACAGCTCGCCCATGATGTTCACCGTCGACGGCCTGCCGGTCCTCGTCACCCTTACCGAAAAAAGCGTGGTGGCCATCAACCCGACCGATCAAAAAATCCTCTGGTCCACCCCCTACACGGTTTCGCGCGGAGGCTACAACGCCGCCACGCCCATCATCGACAGCAACATTGTCATCTTCTCCGGATCCGGCCGCGGCACGAAGGCGGTCAAGCTGGAAAAGAAAGACGACACCCTGGGGCCGACCGAGCTGTGGAGCAATCCCGACCTTTCCGTGCAGTTCAACACGCCGGTCCTGAAAGATGGCTTCCTGTACGGCATTTCCAGCGCCGAAACCATGTTTTGCCTGAGCGCCGCCGACGGCAAAACCGCCTGGCAAACCCCACGCATGGAAAACGGCGCAGGCGCCCGCCCCGGCTACGGCTCCATGGTCGATTGCGGAAGCGTGCTGATGGCCCTGACCCCCGCGGCCAACCTGCTGGTATTTGAACCCAGCGCACAAGAATACAAGCAAATCGCCAGCTACAAAGTCGCCGACGGCGATACGTACGCTTACCCCATCATCTCCGGCAACCGCATTTTCATCAAAGACAAAACAGACGTCGCGCTGTGGACGCTGGAGTGAATCCGCTCAGAGCGCGGGCACCGCCGATCGCCGGTCCAAACGCTTGCGGTTTAGCCGCGACACACTGGCAGAACGCTCCACCCCACACAGCCCCTCCGCCTTCTACCCCCTGCCTTCTGCCTCCTTTTTTCTGCCTCCCGCTTCACCCCTCACCCCTCACCCCTCACTTGCCCCCTGGCCCAAAAACTCCCTTGCCTTCTGCGCTGAAATGTACTAATGTACACATAGTTGCGTAACGTAAAACCTCGCAACATCCAGCCACGCCGTTTTCGGTCGGATGTTCCGTCCGCGGCCCGCTGGATCAAACCTCCGTGTTTCCACTGCTTGATGACGAGGTGTTGTGTCCGTGGCTTGATCGATCAGTCGCGC